>CAKUNB010000072.1 GCA_934668285.1 uncultured Oscillospiraceae bacterium
GCAATGATGTCCGCCGCGCGGTCAGAAGCCGGAAAGACGCGGTTCCCCCGCTCGGTTTTCAGCGGGCATCCGGCGGCCTCGAAAAACGCCATCGTGTCGGCGGGAGAAAAGCCATGCAGGCAGCTGAAAAGGAATCGCCCGTTGCGCGGAATGCTCCGCAGCACCTCGTCGACGCTCGCGTTATTTGTTACATTGCAGCGTCCCTTGCCGGTAATCGCGAGCTTTTTCCCAGGCCGGTCGTTTTTTTCCAGCAGAAGCACGCTTTTGCCGTTCTGTGCCGCCGTAATGGCCGCGAACATACCAGCAGCGCCGCCGCCGATCACGACGACCTCATTCACCGACTTTTTCATAGACGTGATAGCTGTCCCAGAGGTTTTCCAGCCGGTCAAAAATCTGCGTCGTCTCCTCGCGGCGCTTCGACGCGACAGAAACGATCAGCGCGTTGAGCACGCTCATCGGCGCGACCATCGAGTCCGCGAGCGAAACCATGTCGCTTTTTGCGCACAGAACGTACTGCGCGTGCTGCGCAATCGGTGCGCTCGGGCAATCCGTCAGCGCAATGGTGTGCGCCCCCGCGTCGTGGGAAAACTCCATCGCGCGAATCGCCGCAGTGGAATAGCGCGGGAAGCTGATGCCAACCAGCGCATCCTGCGGGGAAATGCGCACCAGCTGCTCGAACATCTGGCTGTCCGACGCGCAGCTCACAAGGCGGACATCGTCAAAAATAAAGTTAAAGTAGTAGCTCAGGAAGGTCGCCAGCGCCGCCGAGGAGCGCAGGCCAAGAATATAAATGCGCCGCGCACCGAGCAGCGCATCGACCGCGCCGTTAAAGGCTGCGCGGTCAATGCTCTCGACGGTCGAGCGGATTCGTTCCGCGTCGCTCTGCAAAACAGCGGACAGCATGTCCTCGCCCTGCGCAATGCGCTCCGCGCCGACCTCAATGCGCTGTACAGAAGTCAGCCGGTTGAGCACCATTTCCTGCAGCGCGCGCTGCATCTCCGGATAGCCGTCATAGCCAAGCAGCGACGCAAAGCGCACGACGGTAGACTCGGAGACCTGCACGGTCTTTCCGAGCACGCTTGCCGTCTGGAAGGCGGCCTTGTCATATTCCTCAAGGATATATTGGGCAATGCGCTTCTGCCCCTTGGAAAACGCGGGGAGCTTCTTATGTATCACGGAAAGAATGTCCATCCTCAGGCTTCCTCCTTAATGAGCTGTTTTTGTTCCTGCGCGGTCAGATAGCGCCACTTCCCGACCGGAAGCGTGCCAAGCGAGAGGCTCCCCTCCCGCACACGGCACAAACGGCGGACGCGAAGCCCCGTCGCCTCGCACATGCGGCGAATCTGGCGGTTGCGCCCCTCAAAAATCGTAATTTCAAATGTCGCCTTTTCCTCAGACTGCCGCAGCAGCCGTACGCGCGGGACACGAATCTGGTAGCCGTCGAGGACGATCGGGCGGGCAAGCCGCTCTGCCGCACCGTCAAGCGCGCCGGAAACCGTCACCTCGTAGACCTTCTCCGTCTCGCCGCGCGGGTGCATCAGCCGGTTTGCAAATGCGCCGTCGTTGGTCAGCAGCAGCAGGCCCTCCGAGGCGTAGTCCAGCCGCCCAACAGGATAGACACGGCAGCCGCAGTCCCTGACCAGCTCCGCCACCGTCGGCCTTCCCAGCTCGTCGGAGAGCGTCGTCACATAGCCGCGCGGCTTGTGCAGCATCAGATAAACGGCCTCGTTCTTTTTCGGCAGCGGACGGCCGGAGACGGTAATGGAGTCCGTCTCCGGATCGGCAGACTGCCCAAGCACGGCAGTCTGCCCGTTGACGCGGACAGCGCCGTCAGCAATCAGCCGCTCCGCCGCGCGTCGGGAGGCAATTCCGTGCTCGGACAGGATTTTTTGCAGTCTCTGCTTCATAGAATTCCTCCGTTTTGCCCCAAAGGAGGCGAATTGTTGCGATTCGTCGCTCGCCGAGATAGACGGCGGCGCTTCCGGCAAAGGTGCCGGGGATTCCGGCGGAAAACGCCTGCCGGGGATACAGCAGCCGCAGCGTAACCTGTTCCGCATCAGATGCGTAGAGCGACACGCTGTCGCCCGCAAGGAGCGTTGCCTCCGTGCCGTCCATCAGCGGAATTTTCGTCACCGGCATGCGCAGCTGCACGACCTCCCGCTCCTGATAGAGCGAAAAGCCGTAATCATAGAGGCCGGTGTGATCGAGCCAGTCATTCCCGTCGTTGACGGTCACAACGATCAGCCGCCGCCCGTTTCGCTCCGCCGCGCTGACGAGAATGCGTCCGGCCGCCTTGGTATAGCCGGTTTTCACGCCGATCGCGCCCTCCACCGACCAGAGGAGCTTATTGTGATTGGTAAAGCACCGCTCGCCGCAGCGGTACTGCTTGGTCGAAACGATCTCGCGGAACAGTGGGTTTTTCAGCGCATAGGCAGTCAGCACCGCAAGATCACGCGCCGTAGAATAGTGCGCCTCGCCGTCCAGCCCGTTCGGGTTTTCGAAGGACGAATTTGACATTCCGAGGCTCTGCGCCTTGAGATTCATCAGAACGACAAATTCCTCCACCGAGCCGCTGCACGCCAGCGCCAGCGCAATTGCCGCATCGTTTCCGGAGTGCAGCATCATGCCGTAGAGCAGGTCGCGGATCGTCAGCGCCTCTCCGGCCTTCAGATAGATCGACGAGCCTTCAATATTGGCCGCCTCCGGCGGAATAATAAACTCACAGTCCGGATCGCAGTGCTCCAGCACGACAATTGCCGTCATAATCTTCGTCGTGCTGGCAATCAGGGAGCGGCGGTCGGCCTGCTTTTCAAACAGAACCGCGCCGGTATCCGCATCCATCATGATTGCGCCGGCCGCGCTGCACGACGGAGCCGCCGCGCAGGGCAGGGTAAAAAGGACGGCAGCAGCAATTGCGGCTGCCGTTGCAAATAATCGTCTCCGCATACTCATCACCGAGGTTAGCGTTCCCCGCGATGAGAAAATCTCCCCTGTTAAATTCCGGAAGTCGTCTGCTGATTCGGGCTGACCAGCTCGATGAGCTTGTCCAGCAGCGCGGGCAGCTGCTCCATGGCGCGCTCGGACGCGGATTTTGCCGGCTCGTCAATCGGAAGCACGCGCACGCGCTCGCCCTGAATGATCACGACCGCAACCGGCGTTACCTTCACGCCGCAGCCCGCGCCGCCGGAAAAGCTGCCCTCGGGCCTCGGCTGCTTCGACGGAAGGTCTGCGCCACCGGAGCCAAAGCCCATCGAAATCTTGGAAATCGGCACCAGCGTTACGCCCTGCGCAACCGTGATAGGCGAGCCGACAACGGTGTTTGCGTCCACCGTCTCGCGAATGTTGGCCATAATGGCCTGAATCGTCTCAGGAATTTTGTTCATGCTGCTCTACCTCCTGTTGAATTTCGGGAATTTCCTTCTTGCCAAACTGCATTTTTTCAATCTCCGGCAGCTCGTCGAGCGACTGCAGGCCGAAGGTACGCAAAAAGTCCGGCGTTGTGCGGAATAATGTTGGCCGTCCGGG
Source organism: uncultured Oscillospiraceae bacterium (assembly GCA_934668285.1). Lineage (GTDB taxonomy): Bacteria > Bacillota > Clostridia > Oscillospirales > Oscillospiraceae > JAZOXB01. The sequence goes on from CAKUNB010000072.1 coordinate 3,526, forward strand.
GACGTTCAGCTTTCCGCATTCCTCGATCAGATGCTTATTCAGCAGCGCACCGACGCTGTAGGAGCTGTCAACGCCGCGAATCTGCTCGATATAGGCCCGCGTTGCGGGCTGGTAATAGGCGATGATGGTCAGCGTTTCCAGCTGCGAGGAGGAAAGCTTCGGCGGCCTGCGCGTTTCCAGCGCCTTGGTAATATAGCCGGACATCTCGCCCGAGGAGCAAAGCTGATACGCCGCGCCGAGGCGCACCATACGGATACCCCGCCGCTCAAAGGCCAGCCGGTCCATCAGGCTCTGCGCCGCGCGGTCGATCTCGTCGGTATCGCACTCCGCCGCCATCGCCAGCCGCTGCGTCTCCACCGGCTCCCCTGCCGCAAACAGAATCGCCTCAATAATTCTCTCAAGCTCCGCTTGTTCCATCCAAATTCTCCGTCTTCTCGTCCGGCATCTTGCAGAAGCGAACGGTAATATCATCGTCGTCGCCGTCCTCTAGGGCAATCGAGCTGGTGCGGCAAAGCTCCAGCACCGCGAGGAAGGTCGCAACGATCTCGCTGCGCGAGCGGCTGCCCTGAAACAGGCTACGGAACTTCGCAATGCCGCGCATCAGCAGGCGCTTGAGCACCTGCGCGGCCTTTTTCGTCACGGGGTACGGCTCCGTGCCGACAATCCCTTTGAAATTCGAAACCGGCGGCGGCATTTTCCGCTCGTTCCGGTCGGCCAGCAGCGCAAAGGCGCGCAGAAGATCCTCCGGCTCGTGGCGGTAGCGGTAGGTATTGTCGCGCTGAAACGGCTCTGGCTGCTTGGTAAAGAGGTTGCAGCCGATCTCGTTGCGCGGCTCCAGAAACGAAACCGCCGTCCGAATCTGCGCATAAGCATCCGCCCGCTGGCGCTCCTCGAGTGAGCGGATGAGCAGCTCCATCTCGCTCATTGCCTCCTCCCGCTCCGCGGCGGAAAGCAGCATTTTTGTCTTGATGAGCATCAGGTAGGAGGCCATCGAAATGAACTCGCTCGCAATCTCCATATCCAGCCGCTTCATGCTGTCAAGATACGCAAGGTACTGCTCTAAAATGGAGGTAATGCTGACATCCTGAATCTCTATTTTGTTTTTACTCAACAGGAGCAGGATCGTATCAAGCGGTCCGTCAAAATCCTCCGGCAGAGCATCCCGCGTCCGCATGACACCGGTCAGGTGGTACCTTGGTTCTTCCATTGGCTGCCTCAATTATCGCGCCGCGCTGCCTGCGGGCGCAGTATCAAAAAATAGCTATTATAGTATAGCATTATTTTCTCCGCTCCGCAACATAAAAAATCGGCTGTGCAAAAAATCACAGCCGATTCTCAAGTATTACTGCCCGCAGGCGCGGACGATTGCACTCAGAAGCTCTCCGCGGCCCGTGCCCTTCTCTGCCGAGAACGGAATGACCGCAATGTCGTCGGCAAGCTCCAACTTTTCCCGAATGACCGCCATGTTCGGCTCGATCTCGCTCTTTTTCAGCTTGTCCAGCTTGTTGGCGACAACCGCAAAGGGTCTGCCGGTGCTTGCAAACAGCCGCGCCATCACAACGTCGAGCGCTGTCGGCGCGTGCCGCGCGTCAACGATCATCACACCGAGGGAAATGGCCTCCGGCTGCGCAAAATAGCGCTCCATCAGCTTTCCCCAGCGCTCCTTTTCAGAAGCAGCAACCTGCGCATAGCCGTAACCGGGCAGATCGACAAAGTAAGCCTTCCCATCCACGTTGAAGTAGTTAATGTGGATGGTCTTTCCGGGCTTCTGGCCGACGCGGGCAAAATTCTTGCGCTGCAAAATGCAATTGAGCACAGAGGACTTGCCGACGTTGGACTTACCGGCAAAGGCAATCTGCGGCAGGCCGTCGGTCAGAAAATCCTTCGCCGTCGCTGCTGAACGGACGAATGTCACCTTCTGCAGATTCATTGCCGCAGCCCCTTTTCCCGCTCGAGCGGCGCCGCCTTGGGTGCGGCGACCGGCGCCCTGCGTTTTTGCAGCTCAGGCCGCTGCGCCGTCGGGAAGATCAGCGCCGCGTCAATCACCGCGTCGACATGGTCAACGGCAAGGAAGTTCAGCGCGCGGCGGACCGTCGGGTCGATCTCGCGGAGGTCCTTTTCGTTGTCCTTCGGGATGATGACGGTCTTGACCCCGTGGCGCAGGGCGGCCATCGTCTTTTCTCTCAGGCCGCCGATGGGCAGCACGCGCCCGCGGATCGAAATCTCGCCCGTCATGGCAATATCGCGCCGCACCGGTGCGCCCGTCAGCGCGGAGACCATCGCCGTGCACACCGTGATACCGGCGGACGGCCCGTCCTTGGGAACCGCGCCCTCCGGAAAATGCACGTGAATGTCCTTCGTCTTATAGAAATCCGGCTCGATGTGCAGCAGCTCCGCGCGACTGCGGATATAGCTCATTGCCGCCTGCACGGACTCCTTCATCACATTGCCGAGGTTGCCGGTCAGCTCCAGCTTGCCGCTGCCCTCGACGACGTTGCACTCGACCTCAAGCGTCTCGCCGCCGACCGCCGTCCACGCAAGGCCGGTCACAAGGCCGACCGTGTCGGCAGGCGCAAGCTTATCCGGCAGGATTTTGCGCGAGCCGAGCAGATTCTCAAGCTCCGCCGGCGTTACCTTCATCGGCTGCGCCGCGTCCTCGGAAACAAAGTGCATCGCCGCCTTGCGGCAGACCGAGCCCAGCTCCCGTTCGAGATTTCGCACGCCGGATTCGCGCGTGTAGCACCGGATGATCTCGCGGATTGCTGCGTCGCTCAGCCGCAGCTGCGACTTCTTCAGCCCGTGCTTTTTCAGCTGCTTTGGCAGCAGATGCTGCTTTGCGATCATCAGCTTTTCTTCATCCGTGTAGGAGCCAAGCTCAATGACCTCCATACGGTCCAGCAGCGGGCGCGGAATCGTCTCGGTCGTATTGGCGGTCGTAATAAACATGCAGCCGCTCAGATCGAACGGAATTTCCAGATAGTTATCGCGGAAGGTCGCGTTCTGCTCGCTGTCAAGGACTTCCAACAGCGCCGCCGAGGGGTCGCCGCGGAAATCGCTGCCGAGCTTATCGATCTCGTCGAGCAGCAGCAGCGGATTCTGCGTGCCCGCCTGCGTAATGCCGGTGATAATCCGCCCTGGCATCGCGCCGATATAGGTCTTGCGGTGGCCGCGAATTTCCGCCTCGTCGTGAATGCCGCCGAGCGAAATCCGCGCAAGCTTGCGGTTCAGCGCCCGCGCAACGCTCATGGCAATCGAGGTCTTGCCGACGCCCGGGGGGCCTACGAGACAGAGAATCTGCCCCGGCAGGTCCGGCTCGAGCTGCTTGACGGCAAGCGTTTCAAGAATTCGCTCCTTGACCTTTTCAAGGCCGAAATGGTCAGCATCGAGAATCTTCCGCGCCGCGCTGACGTTGACGCGCTCCTTCGTGTACTTGCCCCACGGCAGGTCAAAGATCACGTCAAGATAGTTGCGGATGACGGAGGCCTCCGAGGAGCCGTAGGGCTGCTTTGCCAGCCGGTGCAGCTCCTTTTCCACGCGCTCGCGCGCCGCCTCGGGCAGCTTTGCCGTGTGAAGCTTCTTGCGGTAATCGTCCAGCTCCGCGTCGTCGTCGCCCTCGCCAAGCTCGCTTCGGATGACCTTCATCTGCTCGCGCAGATAGTAGTCGCGCTGGCCCTTGTCGATGCTCTGCTGGGTCAGCTCCTGCAGCTCGCCCTCCATGCGGAGAACCTCCAGCTCGTCAGACAGCAGATGCAGCGTCAGCTCCAGCCGCTTCATCGGGTGCAGCTGCGAGAGCACCTTCATTTTCTCTGCAAAGCCGAAGGTTGCAGCCTGCGCGATCAGGTCGGCAATCTCGCCCGGATTCTGCGTGGAGAGAATTTTGACCATCACATCCTGCAGCGGGCGCTGCGAAAGATCGATAAATTCGTCGAAAAGCTGCGCAGCAACGCGCGTCATCGCCGTAAGCTTCGGCAGGTTGACGCTGTACTCCGGCTCCGGCAGGGATTCGACCCGCGCACTGAGATAGGGCGCGGTCTGCTTCAGCTCGACGAGCTTCGCGCGGTACTCGCCGCTGACGAGGACGCGGACGCCCTCGCCGGACATTTTGAGCACCTGCCGCACCTGCGCGACTGTGCCGATGGAATACAGATCGTCGACAC
>CAKUNB010000073.1 GCA_934668285.1 uncultured Oscillospiraceae bacterium
ATTCTGGAGGTTCTGGTCGTAGTCGGCGTCCTGCACCTTCAGCTCAACGCCGATTTCGGCAGCTGCCTGCTTCATGCCTTCCATGTACATTGCGCCGACCTCGTCGACGGTGTAGTAGTCAGAGAAGGCGATGGTGTAGGTCTTGGAGGGAGTGGGCAGGGGAACGTTGCCGCCGCCGAGCCACTTCAGAGCGCCGCCCTTGCTGCGGATGCTCATGTCGCACTCGACGCCGAGGTTGGTGTAGTACTCGTTGAAGTCGAGCTGCGTGCCTGCCGGCTCGACCTGCTCAAAGAGCGTGGTGTCAGAAAAATCGGTCAGTTCTGCGGTTTTGCCTTCATTGCCGGTGGTTTCGTCTTTTCCGCACGCGGTGAACGCGGAAAGAATCATGAGTGCTGCGAGGAACAGTGCGATGATCTTTTTCATTTTCGTTCTCCTAACATAATTTTATTGTTTGCTTGCGGGGAAAAGGGAACTGCGGTATGAAATCACGCCTTAACGACGGTCTTTCTGGATTTGAGCGCGTTGTCCATCAGGATCGCGGCGATAATGACCAGACCCTTGACGAACAGCTGGACGGGGGTCTGCGCACCCATGAGGGCGAGACCGGAGTTCAGGATGCCCATGATGAGAGCGCCGCCGATGGTGCCCCAGATGGTGCCGAGGCCGCCGGAGATCGCCGTGCCGCCCAGAACGGCAGCCGCGATTGCGTCCATTGCGAGGTCAGCGCCAAGGTCGGGCATACCGGCATTCATCAGGCCGCATTCGATCAGACCGGCCGCACCGGCCGCCAGACCCATCATGCAGAATGCAACGATCTGAATGAGGTTGACGTTGATACCGGCGACCTTGGAGGCTTCAATGTTGCCGCCGATGCAGCGGCAGTAGAAGCCGAGCTTGGTCTTGTAAAACAGGAACGCGGCGATGGCCAGGAATACCAGCATGATGATAACGGGAGAGGGAATGCCGAACAGCGAGCCGTTGCCGAACAGGTTCGTCAGCCACTTGAGCTTGATGGAGATCGTCTTGCCGTCGGAGATGGTCTGCGCCAGACCGCGGTAGATGTTCATCGTGGCCAGCGTGGTCAGGAAGGCGGGAATCTTGCCCTTGACGACGATGATGCCGTTGATGAAGCCGCAGAGGATGGACAGCAGGACGACCAGCGGCAGCATGATCGCGGCGGAAACGCCCTTGTTCAGGCCGTAGGCCAGCACAATGCCGACCAGCGCGACCGTGGAGCCGGCGGACATATCAAACACGCCGAGCGTCAGCAGGAACGTCATGCCGAAGGCGGCGATCATGGTGAACGACTGCCGCTTGAGCATGTTCAGCAGGTTCGTGGGGTTGATGAAAACGGGCTTGAGATAGGTGAAAATCGCGATAAGGAAAATCAGGATCAGAATGGTGCGGAAGTCGATCAGCACCTGACCAAGGCTTCTACGTTGTTTCATGTTAAGTCTCCTTCGTATGCAATTTGGGCGGATGCCAGTTCCATGATGCCTTCCTGCGTCGCCTCGGCGTGAGGAACGACACCGGTCATTTTTCCTTCGCACATCACGACGATCTTATCCGTAACGCTGATCAGCTCCGGAAGCTCCGAGGACACCATGACGATTGCGGCGCCCTTTTTGACGAATTCCGCCATAATGCTGTAAATTTCGGCCTTTGCGCCAATGTCGATGCCGCGCGTCGGCTCGTCGAACAGGATGATCTGCGGATTGGCTTCCATCCATTTTGCGATGACGACCTTCTGCATATTGCCGCCGGAGAGCGTGGAGACCGGCTGCTTGACGTTGGCGAGGCGGATGTTGAGAGACTTGCGGTACTTTTCAGCCAGCGTGCGGAACATCTTGTAGTGGATGATGCCGCGGTTGGAGCAGATTTCGTCGGCGTTGACGATATTCACGTTGTCCTCGACCGGCAGGCAGAGGACCAGACCGTTTTTCTTGCGGTCCTCGGTGACGAAGGCAATCTCCTGCGCGATGGCGTCGCGCTCATGGCGCGGCACGAATTCCTTGCCATAGACAAAGATCTTGCCGCTCTTGATCGGACGCATGCCGAAGATACATTCGAGAATCTCCGTGCGCTTTGCGCCGACCAGACCGCCGATGCCGCAGATTTCGCCGCGCCGGACGGAGAAGGAAACATTTTCAAACACGTCCGAGCAAAGGTCCTGCACCTCAAGAATGGTTTCGCCCAGCTCGACATGCGCCTTGGGATAGGCGTTTTCGAGGCTGCGGCCGACCATCATGCTGATGAGCTCCTGCGAGGTCGTGGCGGCGGCCTCCACTGTGCCGATGTGGCTGCCGTCGCGCAGGATGCAGATGCGGTCGGCAATCTGGAAAATCTCGTGCATACGGTGCGAGATGTAGACGATCGTCATGCCCTGATTGCGCAGCTCCTTGACGATGCCGAGCAGACACTCCGCGTCCTTTTCGGAGATGGAGGAGGTCGGTTCGTCCATGATCAGGATCTTTGCGTTGGCGGAAATCGCTTTTGCGATTTCAACGATCTGGCGCTTGGCAATGGACAGGTCGCGGACGTAGACGTTCGGGTCGATGTCCTGATGCAGGCGGGCCAGCGCCTCACGGGCAATTTCGACGTACTGGCGTTTTTTGAGAATGAAGCCGGGGAACTGATCCTGCTTATCGATTGCGATATTCTCTGCGACCGTCATGTCGGGGCAGAGGGTCAGCTCCTGATAGATGGTATGGATATGCGCGTTCATGGATTCCTTGGGATTGCGGAATACGGTCTTCTGCCCCTCGACGAGGATTTCTCCGCCGGGGTCGGGCTGGTGATAGCCGCTGATGACCTTGATCAGCGTCGATTTGCCCGCGCCGTTTTCGCCCATCAGCGCGAATACTTCGCCCTTCTTGAGCTGAATGTTGATGTCTCTGAGAACATTGACGCCGGAAAAGGTTTTGCCGATGCCCTTGAGTTCAAGAACAAAATCTTCCAAACAGCGCAACCTCCTTTTCGTTTATTTGTTGTTTGCTTGGGATCAGAACGTGCCGAGTGCCTCGGCATCCCTGCGCATCCGGTCGAGGTCGGCCTGCTCGACAACGAGATTGCCGGCCTTGACATTTTCCAGCAGGTGCTTCGGCTTTCGCGCGCCGCACAGCGCGACGGTAATGCCGGGCTGCGCGATTGTCCACGCGATGACAAGCTGAGAGAGCGTGCAGTCGTACTTTTCCGTCAGATCGCGCCAGCCATCCAGCATAGCCAGAACGCGGCGGCGGTTTTCCGGCTGATAGCAGGCCAGATAATCCTTGCGGTACGTTCCGTCCTTGAGGGTATAGTCCATGGTGATCTTGCCGGTCAGAAGACCCTGCTCCAGCGGGGAATAGGCGAATACGCTGATGCCGTGCTCCATGCAGTAGTTCAGCAGCTCGCCTTCGATGGAGCGATTGAGCATGCTGTAGGGCGGCTGAATCGCGTCGAGCTGTCCGGCGGCGGTGTACTGCCGGATCTGTGCCAGATCGACGTTTGACGCGCCGATGGCCCGAATCAGGCCCTCGCGCTTCAGATCCATCAGCCCCTGCATGGTCCGTTCAATCGGCGTCGGATAGGAGGGCAGGGACGGCCAATGCGTGAAGTACACATCGATATAATCGGTGCCGAGCCGCTCCAGACTCATTTCAACCTCCTGCCGCATGGAATACGGCTCAAGATTGCGGAAGTACTTCTTCCCGTCGAGGGTGTGCATGTAGCCGCCCTCGTTGCCCCACCAGATCAGGCCGCATTTCGTGGAAAGCACCAGCTTCTCGCGCGGCAGATCGCCGATGGCCTGCCCGATCAGACGCTCGGACTTGCCCTCGCCGTAGCCGGGGGCGGTATCGATGAGGGTAATGCCGTTTTCGATTGCGGCGCGGATGGTATCGATGGCTTTGCTATCGTCGTCAACGCCGTCCCAGAAGCCGCCGCCGCCGATGGCCCATGTGCCAAGGGCGATGGCAGAGCCGCAGACGCCGCTCTTTCCGATTTCGCGGTATTGCATGGTCCGTCCCTCCTGTTGTTATTATGGAACCTCTGAATCAATCCCCGTCGGCGGACATCGGATCTTTTTTGCCAATCCTTCGGTTTGAAAAACTTGAAATACACAAAGTATTCCTGCGTTTTTCAAACCTTGACTAAAATCTCTCGATCTCCGTCCTTGTTGATTGAATCAGAGCTTCCTTAGCGACTCATGCCGTCAAGCTCGTTGACGGCATAGGCCAGCTTGCGATAGGTTAAGAATTGCTTCTGAAAGCGCTTATGCGCTTCCGCGTCGGGGTAGAACACCTTTTCGGCCGACCGGACGCGCCGGTAAGCGTCGGCGGGATTCGCGATCACGCCCATACCGGCGGCCGCGTAAGCTGCCGCGCCGAGCGCGGAGGATTCCGTAACGGCGCCCTTGACGACCGTCAGGCCGGTGATGTTGGCCTTGAGCTGCAGCTGCCGGTCAATGGCCGCGCCGCCGCCGACCGCGCGAATGGACTTCAGGTGAATTCCGGCGCGCTCGTAGGCCTCCAGATGCAGCCGAAGCTCGTAGGCAAGTCCTTCGACGATAGCGCGTGCAATGTCCTCCCGACCGGTGTCGAGCGACAGGCCGTACATCGCGCCGAGGCCGTCGGCACAGAAGAAGGGATTGCCGCTGCCGGAGAAATGCGGCAGGAGCAGGACACTGCCGGGCTGCTCGGGATTCATCTTCCGCTGCATGTACTCGTAGAAGTTCAGCCCCTCGGCCTTGCACTGCGCGTATTCCTCGGGGTTGATCCGGTCGCGGTACCAGCGGACGATGCAGCCTGCGGTCAGGTTGACCGAGAAGGTGACATAGCCCGAGGTCGCGGGGTAGCAGGGGAAGAGGTTTTCCAGCATCTCCGGGCAGGTGTTTGCCTCCGGCATGGTGGCGACAAGACCCTCGATCGTTCCGGCAATGTCCACGGCCTCGGTGGGGTTTTCCTCGTCCAGCCCCGCGCCGACGGCGGCGCAGACCATGTCATGGCCGCCGGTGACGACGGTAACGGACTCACGGAAGCCCAGCTCACGCGCCATTTTTGGCGGGAGCTGCCCGACCGGCGTGCCGGAGGGCTTCACCGCCGGCAGCATCTGTTCGGTAATGGAAATTGCATCGAGGATGTCCTTGGCCCACGTCTTTTTCCGCAGGTCAAAGAGCATGGTGCGGGCTGCCTCGGAGTAGCTGGCCGTTGCGGGCAGGCCCAGCTTGCAGACGATGAAGTCCTCATAGGTGGACCAGCGGGCCGCCTTTTCCCAGACCTCCGGCTCGTGCTTGCGCAGCCAGAGCATTTTGGCGAGGCTGCCGATGTACAGCGGCGGCATACCGCACAGGTCGAAGAAGCGCTGCCGGCCGAAGGTCTCGGCAAATTCCGCGATTTCCTCGCCGCCGCGTGCGTCAAAGTCGACGATGGAGCGGCGCACGCTGTTGCCCTGCGCATCGACGGGAATGATCACATCGCCGATGGCCGAAACCGCCAGCGCCTGCACGGGCTGCGCGGCCTTTTCGTTGGCCTCGCGGATGACATTGCGAATCTCCTGCCAGACGCGTTCGGCGTCCAGCTCCAGCAGACCCTCGCCGGGGAAGAACATCGGGTACTCCCGGTAGGCCTGACAGACAATGCTCCAGTTTTCATCAAAGACCACGGCTTTACAGCCGGAGGTCCCCATGTCAACGCCCATGATCCACATAGCCGCCGCTCCTTTCCTGTGAATTACAGCTCGTTCCAGAACTTGCCCGTGTCCTTGAAGTCGGGATTCAGCGCGACGAGGGAGGGATATGCCGGACCGAGGTCAGTGTTTTCGGGAACTGCCTGCGAAATGGCGGGCAGGGTCTCGTTTCTGCCGGTGCTCATGAACATGTTCATGCAGTGCTCCTCCGAGCGGGTAAAGCCGGTCAGCGCCGCCTTGACGATGTCGCAGGTGTCAAAGTTGCCGGTGTACTTCGGATGCTCGGCAAGCCAGCTTTCGATTTCGCCGCGGCCAAGCGAGCACATTTCGGTGTAGATGCAGATCTTCGTGATGCCCTGCTTGATGCTCTCCTTGAAATGCTCCTCGGAGATGCCGCTGCCGCCGTGCAGCGTCAGGTAGCAGGGATAGGCGGCGATGGCCTCGCGGATTTCGGCCAGACGGCCAAAGTCTAGATGCGGCGTGCCCTTGTAGAAGCCGTGGGAGTTGCCGATGGAAACGGCCAGAATGTCAACGCCCGTGCGCTCGACGAACTCGCGTGCCTTTTCGGGGTCGGTCATGGTTTCGGTGATGTCCACAAAGCTGGAGCCGAGGGAGCCAAGCTCGCCTTCGACCGCCGCGCCGTAGCGGTGGCCGATCTCAACGGCCTTGCGGGTGTTTTCGATGTTTTCCTCAAAGGGCAGCTTCGAGCCGTCGTACATGACGGAGGTAAAGCCCGCCTTTGCCGCACGCTCGACCTGCTCCAGATCGAGACCGTGGCTCAGATGGATGGAGACCGGAACACCGGCGGCCTCGGCGGCGCGCTTGGTGACGGCAACGAAATCCTCAAAGTTGACATACGGCTCAATGACGCCCGGCTCGACGACGATCAGCGGAGAGCCAAGCTCCTCTGCCTTCGTAATCAGCGCAGCGGGCTGATCCAGACCGTTGATATTGAATGCGCCGACGGCATACTGTCCACGGCGGCAGGCCGCCAGCATATCGGTGGTTTTTACCAGTGGCATGATGCTTCCTCCTTCTTATTTATAGGCTGCGGGATCAACGATCGTTCTGGGCTTGCCGCCGGCAAGGAAGAGCATGAGATCGTTGACCAGCATGACGGATTGCAGATAGATGACATCGCGGCCCGCACCGGCGATGTGCGGCGTGAGGATGACGTTCGGATAGTTGAAATACTCATCGTCGCGCTTGACCGGCTCCGTGTGGAACACGTCGAGCGCAAGGCCGCCGAGCTTGCCGCTGCGGAGGGTTTCGCGCAGCGCCTGTTCGTCCATCAGGCCCGCGCGGGCGGTGTTGACGATGAACACGCCGTCCTTCATCATCTTGAACTGCTCATAGGAGATCATGTTCTTGTTGGCGTCGGAGACCTTCGCGTGGAAGCTGATGATGTCGGCGGCGCGGAGGAGGTCGTTCAGCTCCACCTTCGTTGCGCCGTGGGCGGCAATCGCCTCTGCGCTCTGGTAGGGGTCATAGACCAGCACGTCGAGGTCGAAGCCCTTCGCGCGCTGCGCAACCTGCTTGCCGACCGTGCCGAAGCCGATCAGGCCGAGGATCTTGCCCTCCAGCTCGATGCCCTTGCGGGCCTGCCACGGGCCTTCGGGGTTCATGTCCCAGATGACGTCCTTATCGCTGCCGAACTCACCGGCGGGCGCGGTGAACACGCCTGCGTGCAGCTCGGAGTTGGCGCGGGCGATCTTGCGGGCGAGGCTGAGAATGAGGCCCATCGTGAAGTCCGCAACCGGCAGCGCCTCGCGGCCGAAGGTGCAGAACACGGGGATGCCAAGCTCCGTCGCAGCATCAACGTCCACATTGGCGCGCGCGCCGCCGCGGATGGAGAAAATCGCCTTGAGGTGCGTGTTTTCCAGAACCTTGCGCGTGACCGGCTCATAGCCGAGGAACAGGATCTCGGCGTTACCGATGTCGGCAATCAGTTCTTCTTCGTTCAGAATCTTGCTCGTATAGCCCCAGCCGCCGGTGCGAACGGTGTGCCCGGC
>CAKUNB010000074.1 GCA_934668285.1 uncultured Oscillospiraceae bacterium
GGTGAGGGTCATGCCGTTTAAGCTGTAGCTGCGGAACGCCCAGCCGGTCGCTGGCGTGTTAGAAAGGTGCAGCACTGTGCCGAACGGAACCGTCGCGCCGCAGTCCGCCGCGACCGTTCCGCCGTCGGGCTGCGTCACGGTGACCGTCAGCGGTACCGTATCGTGCGCAGTCTCCCATGCCAGAATCGGGTACGAGCCGGACTTAGCGGTGTAGGCCCTGCCGTTGACATTCAGCGCGTCAACGAGCTTCTGCGACTGCATTTCAGACCGGCTCATGCCGGTAACGGAGATGACAACGGAAAGCGCCGTTCCGCGATACCAGCCGTTCGAGTCGGGGTCGTCGTCGGAGCCGAGCAGATAGTAACAATCGGAAACGGTGTAGCCGCCCTTGTCATGGCCGCCGATGCCGCGGCCGCGTTGGTTGCCGCCGGAATCGATCGTGCCGGCACTGTAGCAGTTGAAAACATCCACGCCGCCGTTGCTGCCGATAATGCCGCCTGTCGGACAGGCATAGGTTGTCGTAACGCTGCCGGTATTGTAGCAGTTAATGATCGCGCCGCTTCCTTCCGCCATGCCGATAATACCGCCGACACCCTTGGCGTCGGTGTTTTTGACGCTCGCATGGTTTGCGCAATTCTCAATATAGACACCCGTCGGAGCATTGCCGCTCTTGCCGACGATGCCGCCGACAGAACGGCGGCCGTAAACGCTGCCGTCAACGGAGAGATTGCGTACGGCAGGGGCAGTTTTCGGCGCCGTCTCGCCCTCGTAAAGCTCGCCCAAAAAGCCGACAAAACCAATGGCCCACGAGTAAGCGTAACCCTTTGCGCTGTAGCGGTCGCAGCGCAGATTCGTGATGCGGTGGCCCTGTCCGTCGAGCGTGCCGTTGAAGAACGCCTCGATCAGGAATTCGCCGTTTACGACATCCATCAGGTATTTGCCGCCGATGGGCGTCCAGTTGCAGATGCCGCCCATATTCATATCAGCAGTCAGATAGACAGATTTCTCCGAAAAGTCATGCGCCGCATCGCCGAGGTAGACCGTACCGCGTAGATCGCCGCCGCCCGCGCCGATAATCAGGTAATTATCCTCGCGCGTGCTGACCAGCTCCTTTTGGTCGCCCTTGATGCGGTAAGCGGGTGTGTCGATATCGACCCGTCCGTTGACCAGAGCGGCCAGACCCGCCAGCTTTGCCGGAGTGTCCAGATAGAATTCCGTTTTATTTTTGTCGTACCACGAAATATCCACCGCGCCGTCCCAGACGGTGGTAGAAAAATACTCCGGTATCACGGTCCCGCCTTCCATCGACCGGTCGAAGCGGTAGGTGTAGCCCGTTTCCGTTTCGGTCACGTCGGCATAGAAGCAGCTCCCGTCGGCCAACTCACAGCGCACCGTGGCCAAATCATAGCCCGCGCGCTTTTCGAGCGTGCCGGTCGTCTCCCCTGCCGCAGCGGCAGCGGGAAGCGTCCCGAGCAGCAGGCAGAGCGTCAGAATAACAGCAAATAATCGTTTCATACCATTTCATCCTCCGTAACGATCAGGCTGCGGACTGTGCCGGACGCGGTCTGCGTCACGGCAATCGTAGTTTGCACGCCGTAGAGCCGGAAAATCAGCTCCGGCGTCAGTACCGATTCAGTCGGGCCCTCAGCAAGCGCGCGGCCGTCCTGCAGCGCCAGAATCCGGTGCGCATAGCGCAGCGCGTGCTCCGGATTGTGCGTAGAGAGCAGGACGGTATAGCCGCGTGCCGTCAAGCCGCGAATCTGCCGCAGTACGCGCTGCTGGTTGCCGTAGTCGAGATTCGCCGTCGGCTCATCCATGATCAGAATTTCCCCATTCTGCACCAGTGCGCGGGCAATGAGCGCAAGCTGGCGCTCGCCGCCGGAGATCTGACCGATGCCGCGTTCGGCAAGCCCCTCTATGCCAAGCCGTCGCAGCGCCAGCAGCGCCGCCTCCTGCTCCCGCGCACCGGGGCGCTGCAGCACATTCAACGTGCCCGTCGTGCCCATCAGAACGGTGTCGAGCACAGTATAGTTGAAGATCGGCTCCGAGGTCTGCGGAATATAGGCAATTTTCGCCGCCGTTTCGCGGCGGGTATAGGCGGAAAGCGGCTTGCCGGAGAGCAGAATCTTCCCCGCCTGCGGCTTGAGAAAGCCGAGCAGGCAGCGGAACAGCGTGCTCTTGCCCGCGCCATTCGCGCCGAGGACTGCAGTCAGCGTTCCTTTTTGTATCGCAAAGCTCAGCTCGTGCACAACTGCGTGCTTTCCGTAGGAAAATGTCAGATTTTTGACCTCAATTTCCACGTCGCGCACCTCCCGTCAGAATCAGATACAGGAAGATCGGCGCACCGACGAAGGCCGTCAGAATGCCGAGCGGAATTTCGCCCGCCGTCGCCAGACGTGCGATGTCGTCCACGACGATCAGGAACGCCGCGCCGAACAGCGCCGCCGCAGGCAGCAGCCGCCGGTAGTCATAGCCAAACAGCATCCGGCAGAAATGCGGGATGACGAGGCCAACCCAGCCGATCATGCCGGATACCGCAACCGAGGCCGCCGTCAGCAGCGTGGCGCAGACGATGACGGCAAAGCGCAGCAGGCGGGTATTCACACCCATCGACCGCGCCTCCTCCTCGCCGAGCGTCAGCAGGTTCATGCGCCAGCTGAGAATCAGCAGCGGCGTCAGCCCGACGGCGACCGGAATCGCAACAAAGAGCGTGTCGCGCGGCTTGATGGACGAGAGGCTGCCCATGAGCCAGTAGGTAATCGCCGGAAGCTGCTGCTGCGTGTCGGCCACGAGCTTGAGGTACGAGGTCGCGGCGGAAAAGAGCGAGGAAACCATCATGCCCGCCAGAATCAAAGCAATGGTCTGGTTCGTACGGCTCATACAGCTGACGAGATACGCCGCCGCAACAGCAAGCAGGCCGAAGCAGAAGGCAGTCAGCGAAATGCCGAAATAGCCTGCGCCGAGTAAAATCGCCAGCGCCGCGCCGAAGCCCGCGCCGGTCGAGGCGCCCAGAATGTCGGGCGAGACCATCGGGTTGCGGAACATGCCCTGATAGGAAACGCCCGCGACCGCCAGCGCCGCGCCGATGAGCGCAGCCGCGCCGACGCGCGGGAAGCGAATCTGGAACGCGACGTTTTCCGCCCCGTCCCGCCAGTTCGGCGTGACCTCGGCAAAGCGGGAGCAGATCAGCCGGAACAACTCCGCCGGAGTGATGGAAAACCGCCCCAGCAGCACCGAGCCGAACAGCGTGACCGCAAAAACGGCGCTCAGGACGATAAACCGGCGCGTATAGGTATGATGTTGCAGCTTCATCGGCTTAGCTTCCGCTTTCTATAATATAGTATTTGCCCGTCGCGGCGTCGTAGTAGACCTCGCCGAGCTTTTCCATGCCCTCGTCATTTTCGCCCTCGGTTGCGTCCATGTTGGCAAAATCGTCCGGCGTGAAGGTGATGGCATTGTCGCGGTCAATGATGCTCTGGCCACCCTCGCCCTCGGCGGCGACGGAGTCGCCCGCCGTGTTGTCGCTCCGGCCGCCGGTGGAGATGTCCACGTTCCAGTGGACAATGAGCGCCAGCATCATGCCGACGGCCAGCACCAGCATCGCGTCGGAGAGGTTCGACAGATAGTTCATCGGGTCAACGCTCTCGCCGGAGAAGCGCTCGCCTCTGCGTCTTTTTCTTCTCATACGTTCGCTTCCTTTTCGCACACGCAGTCGGTCAGGGTTTCGAGGTCGGCCATGTAGCCGTTATACCAGCGCTTGCGCAGCGTGGTGACCACAAGGCAGACCGCCGCCGCGCACAGGCCGGCAATCGTCGTGTCGAATGCGGTCAGGAGCGAGACGGACAGCGTCTGCGTATCGCCCTGTCCCAGCGCAATGATGCCGGGGCCGAGCGGGATGAGCGTACCGAGCAGGCCGAACATCGGCGCGAGCTTGCTCACCAGCTCCGTGAACTTCAGAATGTGGTCATAATGGCTCTGCTCGCGCTCGAGAAGGTTCGTTGCAAGACTGTCGCGCAGACCGTTTGTGAAATCCGGATGCCGCGTCAGCTCCAGCAGCGCCGCCTTCTGGCGGCGGTTGAGTTGGCTGCCTTCAATCGTCGCGGCCACGTCGCACTCCGGCGCACGGAGCTTATCGAGCAGGCGCGGCAGATCCTCCCGCATGTGGCGGTGCTCGGTGAAGTACTCGCAGATCACCCAGCCGACGGAAAAGACGGCAAAGGCCAGCACCAGCACAAGAAAAATAACGTCGGGAATTTCCATCGCGGCGGCTACCGCGCGGAGAATATCGTGAAAAACAGAAGTCATTGCTTCTTCCTCCCTCTGGAATAGTATCGCAGCGCGCTGAGCGCGCCGAGCGCGGCCAGCCCAATTGCGCCCAAGCCCGTCAGCAGAAGGAGCATGCTGTCGTCCTCCGGCGTGACCGGCAGCGCCGTAACCGGCTCGTCTGGCGGTGCAGCAGGCTCCTTTTCCGACCCGCCGCCGAGCAACTGTGCGGCCAGCTCTTCCGGCAGCGCGTACATCCGCACGCCGCCCGCGCTGTCGGCCGGCGCGTCATCGTCGGGCGCGGCCGTCTCAGACGGCGGCGCGGCCTCCGATGCCGCCGGTGCGCTTGGCGGCTCCGGCGTTGCGGCAGGCTCCGTGGCCGTGGTGGGTTCCGGTGCTGTCGTCGGCTCCGGGGTTGTCGGGAGCGCAGGCTCCTCTTTTTCCGTAGGCCGCGGGGTTACAGGGTTGTCGTCCTCCGTGGGGCTCGGGTTGGGATTGTCGCTCGGCTCGGTGGGGCCGTTGTGGTCGCCATCCGGCTCCGAGGGCTTGGGCGGGTCGTCGGGCTTGGGGGGATCGGGCTTCTCCGGCTTGTGGGTCGTGACGGTCTGATTCTCCGTCACCGCCGTGCCCCCGAAGCCGAAGGAAAGCTCCACTTTTCCCTCCGCATGCACCGTGTATTGCAGCGTCACGGTCGCAAGATCACTGTACTCCGCATCCGGCGTTACGGTGATGCCGGTAATTTCCAGAATGTCGCTGTCCGAGGAATCGATGTTCAGATACTCCGCCAGCGCGTCGCGCAGGCTCTGCTGCCCGACCGACATCCGGAAGGTCACGGTATGCGAGCCGATCGTCCCGTCCAGCGGCGGGAGCGTATCGACGATTTTCGGCGTTCCCTGTAAGGTAATGTAAATCGTATGCGTATACTTCGCAGTCTGGTTCGTACGCCGCTCCAACGGATAGGACTGTCCGAACAGCAGGCGGAAGCGGTTGCCGGTGCCGAGCGAGGAAAAGTTCGGCGCGGTGTGCTCCGTGCCGATCTCGTAGCTGGCCCAGCTGTCCTCCAGCGCCAGCATCGGCTGCACCGTCCAGCAGTCGTTCCATGCCTCGTCGGCATTGAATTCGACGAAATTGCCCTCCTCGTCGTAGACCGGCTGGATGTGCGCGGCAAGATCATTAAAACAGTATCGCTGCGTATAGAACAGGTCGGCGTAGGTAAATGACGTGAAGAAGCCGACGCTCTGATCCTGCGTATAGAACGCAATGGTGGCAACATCGCCGGTGTAAACGCCCGCATAGTCCAGCAGATCGGAAATGTAGAAGCCGTAGGCCGAGTCGATAACCGTGGTATACGTCCCATCGTCTACGCTGCGGAAAAAGGAATAGGCCGTCTGGTGCAGCGGCAGGGCGTTATAAAGCTCGCTCCAATGATACGTCGCAAGCTCGACGTAGCGGTCGGTCTCCATGCCGAAATAGCCGACCTTGACAGTCAGCGTATCGGTCACGGATCCGGCCGCCTGCGCGCCGGTGCACAGCACACAGACCATGCACAGGCAGACCGCCAGCGTCAGGAATCGTTTCATGCTGCCGCTCCTTTCACGGCTTCAGGGTCGAGCGGGAGAGCATCTCCTCCGCCTCGGCCTCGGAAAGCTCGTAGTGCCAGAACAGGCGGTAGAAGGCCTGCGCCTCGGCAACCATATCGAAATCATAAAGCTCGGGATAGAGGAGGTTTCCCAGCCAGTAGATGCCCAGCACGCGGTTGATTGACGGCGGCGAGGACATCCAGTCATAGGGCAGGCTTGGAATCTCGTAATATGCACCGTTTTTCACCGCCGTCAGGGACGACCACTCGCTGTCGGAAAGCGTATCATACGGCCCTCCGGCCGATAGAATAATCACATCCGGATCGGAAACATACACCTGCTCCAGATTGACCGTGGTGCCGCCGTTGCGGTTGCTGATCTCGTCAGTATCAATCGCGTTGACCGCGCCGACAAGCGGGATCACATCCGCCTGCATCGAGCCTGCGGCATTGCACGCAAGACCGGTTGAGCCCGTGCCGAACAGGACGCTTTTCCGTTCGGGATCGGGAATTTTCGCCGAATTCTCCGCCGCCATGGCCAGCGTTTTTTCCAGATAAGCAGCCAGCTCCTCCGCCTGCGCCTCGCGACCCAGCAGTGCGCCGAGTGCACGGTACGCCTGCGGCATCTTTTCCAGCGTCGCTTCGATAAAGATCGTCGGGATACCGGTCTGCTTCTGGATGCCGTCCATGTCCTCAACGACGTTTTTCTTCTTATTACCGAGGTCGATGATGAGCTGCGGCTCGGCAGCGATCAGGGATTCCATATTGAGATTGGCCTTGCTGCCGTAGAACTGGCCGAAGGTCGGCAGCGTCCACATTTCCTGCGGAAAATAGGGCATCTGCGCTGTGCTCGGGCTGCTGGCAAGGCCGATAAGCAAGTCAGGAGCAATCGTCATAAGGATCATCTGGGCCGTACCGCCGCTGGCGGCAATGCGCGTAAGGTTCGCAGGTATCGTAACCGCACGGCCTGCGTCGTCGATAAAAACAGTCGTTTCCACGCCCTCCAGCGGGTCATAACGCTGCTCTCCGCAGGCGGAAAGGGCCAGCAGCAGGCCAAGGCAGAGCGCAAGAGCAATCAGCTTTTTCATGTAGTGTCTCCTTATTCGGGGCCTCGTTATTCTGTTCAGAGAATACCGTTTCTTGAAAGAAAAGCACGGAGCACTTGCAGCCAAGTCCGCCGTGCGCACGTAAGACCTTTGATTTTTCCCTCGGAATACGGCGTTTTGCCGCCTTCCCATGGTCAGCTCTATGATACAATGTACGCAGAAAAAAAGCAAGCGGTATTTTTTCTTGCTTTTTTTCCGCATTGCTGGTATGGTGAAAGGGAAATCAATGCCGAAGGGAGCGCATCTATGATTTTTTACACTGCCGACCTCCATCTGGGCTACTTCCCGATCCTTCACGACACGGCGCGGCCGTTTGCGAGCACGGAGGAGATGGACGAGGCGCTGATCGCCAACTGGAACGGGCGCGTCGGGCCGCAGGACAGCGTCTACATCGTCGGCGACTTCTCGTACAACAACGGCGAAGTGCCTGTGCAGTACCTCTCGCGCCTGAACGGCCGTCTTCATCTCATCCGCGGCAACCACGACGCCGGTCTGAACCACGCCGAGCGGCTGTGGGACTACTGCGAGAGCGTGACAGATTTTCTGGAAATCGACGACGGGGAATACCATATTATATTGTGTCACTACCCGATCCTGCACGAAAAGGGCGGCTATATGATCCACGGACATATCCACAACCAGCGGAATCACGCCTATGAGATTCTGAAAACGCTGCCGCGCGTGCTCAATG
>CAKUNB010000075.1 GCA_934668285.1 uncultured Oscillospiraceae bacterium
GCCGAGGAAATCGCTGCCGAGGCCCTTGCCGTCGGTCAGCAGCTTGTGCGCGTCAAAGACCTCCTGCTCCGAGCCGAGAAGATCCGGCAGAGAGAGCTCACCCCAGACGTTGGAAATATCAAGTTTAATCATTGGATACACACTCCTTTGAATTCATGCTGTCTGCCCTTATGTTACATCAAAACCGCGCAAAGCGCAACACCTGACCGAAAAAAGTTTTTGTGAACACAGCGGGCGCTTGACAGCGCAGGAATTTTGTGATACCAATAAGGTAAATTCAGTGGGAGGCGAAACCGATGAAACGAATTGCAATCGTGACCGGCGCAAGCTCCGGCATGGGGCGCGAATTTGTGCGCCAGCTTGCTAAATGGGAGCGCTTTGAGGAGGTCTGGGTGATCGCCCGCCGTGCCGACCGGCTCGAGGAGCTGCGGCAGGAGACGGAGCTGCCACTGCGGCCGATCTGCCTTGACCTGACCGACCCGCTTGCATTGCAGCACTATGCCGACCTGCTCGACGCGGTCAAGCCGAATGTCGGGCTGCTGGCCAATATTGCGGGCTTCGGTCGCTTCGGGCGCTATGACCAGATTCCGCTGGCCGATTCCCTGCGGATGATCGACCTCAACTGCAAGGCGCTCGTCGCGATGACCGAGCTGACGCTGCCGTACATGCGCCGCGGAGCGAAGCTGATGAATCTCGATTCCCTGTCGGCCTTCCAGCCGGTGCCGTATATCAACGTCTACGGCTCGACTAAGGCGTTTGTGCTCAGCTATTCCCGCGCGCTGGGGCGGGAGCTGCGCCCGCGCGGCATCCGCGTGATGGCGGTCAACCCCGGCTGGGTCAAGACGGAGTTTTTCGACCATGCCCTGACGACCAGCAACGACGCGGTGACCTACTATAATAAAGTCTATGATCCTGCCGACGTGATGGCCACGGCACTGAAGGATCTGTACCGCACGAAAAAGGACGTCTCCATCCACGGCGCGCGCGTCCGCTGGCAGGTGCGCCTGACCAAGCTCCTGCCGCACAGCACGGTGATGAACATCTGGATGAAGCAGCAGAAGCACAACCGGCTGCCTGACGAGGACTGATTCAACACAAAACGCGGGGGTTTTCCCTGACGATAGCGTAAATGAGCCGGGCGGCGTGCCCGGCTCATTTATTGTATAGTTGTCTGTGTGCGGAAAATCAGGTGCAGCAGATGTACTCGACGTGCTGCTTCTTCAGAAATTCCTCCCAATCGCCGGATGGAGCCTTATCGACGACGATGGTATCGATGTTCTCGAAGCCGTCGATGTGCTGAAAGCATGATTTGTTGAATTTCGTATGGTCGGCAAGAAGAAATGTTTTCCTTGAACGCTGGATGGCGATCTGACGGATTCGCGCCTGCTCCTCAGTGGAATCGGTCAGCCCGCTTTGCATACTCAGCGCTTCGCAGGAAATGAACGCCTTATCGACGTAGTAATTCGACATGTTCTGAACGGCGGAAATACCGACAAAGCTCATGGATTTCGTGGAAAGACTGCCGCCGATGGAGATCAGCGTGAAATCCTTGGACTTTGAAAGTTGATTGATTACGTTGAGAGAATTTGTCAGCACGGTAAGGCGCATTCCTGCGACAATATCGCAGAGGCAGCTTACCGTGGTCGAGGCGTCCAGAAAAATGGTATCGCCGTTGGAAATGAACTTCTTGCAGCGCTCGGCGATGAGCTGCTTGTTTTCAACCAGAATGTTCTCCTTGATTGAGAAGTTGACCTCGTTGGAAACGCCGTCCTCGACGTAAGCGCCGCCGTAGGTTTTCTTCAGGATGCCACTGTCCTCCAGCGTTTTTAAGTCTCTGCGAATGGTTTCCGGCGTGACATGAAAAAGCTCGGACAGCTCGGCAACTGTGACGCTTTTTTCTTCCAAAACAATTTCTTTGATTTTATTAAGCCTTGTAACAACTAACACAGTACGTACCTCCGTTCTGTCTGTTTTGCCTATTATATCTTATTCTTGCAAAAAAAACAAACATAAAATCACATGAAAACACTTTTTTTGAAAAATATTTTTATAGAATCTGCACATCTGTCAAAATCAAACAACAAAACCAAAAATAATTAACGAAAGAAACAACAAAATAATATTGACACCGGAAAAGAATGGTGCTATAATGGCCATGTCGACAAAGCAAAGAAGGAAATGAGGGAGTAGGCGATGAAAGATCAAACCGGCATCTTGTTTCAAAATGAAAATGAGGTTATCGCATACGCTCGGCATATCATGCCACAACTGGGATATGCCAAACAGCTTGCCTGCACGGAGATTGGCGACGGCAACCTGAATTTTGTTTACCGGGTAAAAAATACAGCAACTGGAGCATCAGTTATTATCAAGCAGGCCGGTGACTTTGCCCGTTCGACGCAGGATTATAAGCTCACGATCGACCGCAACCGCATTGAGGCGGAGGTTTTGAAGTATTACGGAGACTTAGCCGAATCTCTGGTCCCGAAGGTCTATTGCTATGATGCGGAGAAGCATTGCTACCTCATGGAGGATCTCGGACAATATGAGATTTTGCGCAAGGCGCTGCTGAAACGGGAAACCAATCGCGTGCTCAGCGACCAAATTACGACGTTTTTGGTTAATGTGCTTCTGAAAACCTCCTGCATCGGCATGAAGCCGATGCAAAAGCGCGAGATGGATAAGCGCTATGCAAACCCTGAGCTGTGCAAGATATCAGAGGACCTCGTTTTTACGGATCCGTTCACCAACGCTGGCGGGACCAACCGTGTCTTTGCACCGAACCATGCATATGTGGAGTGCGAAGTCTATGGCGACTTGGAGCTGCGGCTTGCTGCAGCAAAGCTCAAAAGCTGCTTTGTGAACAAGGCGGAGGCGCTGATCCACGGTGATTTGCATACCGGCTCCATCTTTGTCTGCCCGGACGGAATTAAGGTCATCGATCCGGAATTTGCGTTTTACGGCCCTGCGGGCTACGATGTTGGCAATGTGGTAGGAAATCTTACGTTTGCCTACATCAACGCAGCTGTCACGATGGATGACGGCGGAGAGAAAACGGCGTTTTTGGAGTGGCTGGAGCAAACCATCGGCGAGGTCGTCGACCTGTTTTCTGAAAAGTTTCTGCGCGGCTTTGCAGGAGCCGCAACGGATGTCATGATGCAAACCGAGGGCTTTGCACAGTGGTATCTTGCCGGAGTGCTCTCGGATACCGCTGGGATTGCGGGATTGGAAATGATCCGCAGAACGGTAGGCGAGGCCGGCGTGGAAGAAATCCGCGGCATTGATGATGCCCTCCTTCGCTGCCGTGCCGAACGCTGTGCGATCCAGATCGGCAAGCGCTTTGTCAAGGAGCGGGATTCCCTGAGCAGCGGTGCGGATTATCGAAGAATTCTGGCAGAGGTCATGCGGCGATAGGACTTTTTCCATTCTGAACCGGTACGTTCCATCCCGCACTGCGGGATGAATGTAATAAACGCCATGCAAAAACCAAAAAACCAAAAAACAAAAAACAAGGAGGAAAAAATGAAAAGACTAATCGTACTCATTCTTGCCGTGTGCTTGCTGCTGTCAGCGTGTGCGTCAACGACGCCCTCCGATGAGGACAAAGACTCGGGGGAAAAGCAAAAAATCGCGGTCGTGGCAAACAGTGCAACGGACGACCACTGCATTCAGCTTGTCGAAGGCTTCCAGAGCGAGGGTGAAGCACTTGGCTACACCGTAGACATCTTCCTCTCCAACAATGACGACGCAAAATTCCAGGAATTGTTTGAACAGTGTGTTCAGAATAATTATGTGGGCATCTATGTTACCCATGGAAAGGCCGACTATTCGTATGATCTGCTGAAGCCGGCTGTTGATAAGGGCATCAAAATTGTCGGCTTCGATACCACGGCGGAGAAGGACGGCGTGCAGCTCGAGGGAACGACGCTAACCCAGCAGAACGACCATCTGCTTGCTCAGCTTTCGCTTGATGAGATTTGCGCGCTGTGCCCCGACCGTGCGCCCCGCATTCTGAAGCTGTGGTTCGGACCGGGCGAGCCGCCGCTGGACCGACGCGAGGAAATCTATAAGCAGTATGAAGAAGCAGGCAAAATCGAAACGCTGGAGGTCGTCGGTCCGACGGACTGGAACGATGTGATCGGCTCCGTGGCAAATTCTATTTCCGCAATGCTTCCGAAGTATCCGGAGGGCACCGTTGATGCGGTGTGGGCCTCCTGGGATGAGCTGGCAAAGGGCGTTTACAAGGCCTGCGGCGAAGCAAACCGTGACGACCTTGTGATGGTCGCAATTGACGTTTCCAATCAGGACCTCAACTTCATGAAGGAAGAAAACAGCATCTGGAAGGCGACTGCTGCGGTTGACCCAGTTCTGATCGGCAGAATCGGCATGCGGCTGATGGCAATGAAGCTGCATGGTGACGAAACGCCTGCGACCTACCAGCTCGAGCCGAAGCTGATTCAGAGTGATATGCTGCAGGAAGACAGCAACATGGACAACCTTGATCAGGTGATTGATGGCTGGCGCGTTTCTGACGAATTCAACCAGCCGTGGATGGACGAGCTTCGCACGCAAAACGCGAAATAACACCAAAACAAAGCCAAAATGTGTTCCTGCCGATTCATCGGCAGGAACACATTGCAAGAGAAACAAGAAAGGGAGTGATCGGGCTTGCAGAAGGATAGAAACACCCTGAAAATGGAACATATATCGATTGAGTTTCCGGGCGTCAAGGCATTGGACGATGTGGACTTCGAGATACAAAGCGGTGAAGTTCGCGGCCTGGCCGGCGCAAACGGCGCCGGAAAGTCAACTTTGATGAAGATCCTTTCTGGCGTGAACACCCATTATGAGGGAAAGATCTTTATCAATGGTGCGGAAAAGCGTATTGCATCCCCCAAGGATGCAAAACAGTGCGGCATTGAAATTGTATACCAGGAGGTCGATGCTGCGCTGGTTCACAATGTTTCCGTTGCGGAAAACATTATGCTGAACCATCTGGTCAACAAAATGGCCGGAAAGGCTTTCGTGGACTGGCGAGCAATCCGCAGAGAGGCGGCGGCGGTCCTTAAAAAGCTGAATGTTTCACTTGATGTCAATCAGCCGGTTTCAGAGCTGTCGCTGTCGGAAAAGCAGATGGTTCTGATTGCGCGCGCGGTCAGTGAGCAGTGCAGCTTTTTGATTCTCGATGAACCGACCGCGCCGCTGAGTCAGAAAGAAACGACGGAGCTGTTCCGTATTGTCAAGGAATTGTCGGAGAAAGAAAACATCGGCGTCATTTTTATCTCCCACCGCCTGCCGGAGATTTTGGAGCTTTGCACCTCACTGACGGTTATGCGCGACGGAAAGGTTGCGGGTAACGTTGACATGGATGGCAGCGTTACGCCGGAGCGGATTGTTGAAATGATGCTCGGCCGCAGCATGGAGGTTCAGCACTTTAACGAAAGAACACACACGGTCGGCGAGACTGTGCTGCGTGTGGAGGGACTGTGCGATAAAGGCGGCTCGGTGCATGATGTTTCGTTTGACCTGCACAAGGGCGAGATCATCGGTCTGGCAGGTTTGGTCGGCGCGGGAAAGACAGAACTCTGCAAGACGCTGTTCGGCGAATATGCGAAAACGGCCGGACGAATTTTCCTGAACGGAAAGGAAGTCCGCATCACCTCGCCGGCTAAGGCCGTCAAGGCGGGAATCGCCTTTGTCGCGGAGGAGCGACGGAAGGAAAGCGTGTTCTTGGACGATCCGATTTATACCAACTTGTCTCTAACAAATCTGAATAAATTCATTGGAGTACAGCCGTTTGTCCGTAAAAAAGCGGAGCGTGCCTCTGCAAAGCAGATTATGGCCGACCTTAAGATCAAGGCGCCGGACGAAAATCAACAGGTTGAATTCCTCTCCGGCGGCAATCAACAGAAGGTTGCGGTCGGAAAGTGGTTTGTGTCGAATGCCGGAATATACATTTTCGACGAGCCAACAAAGGGAGTAGACGTTGCCGCAAAGCAGGAAATCTATCAGCTCATCATTCGATTAGTCGATGAGGGCAATGCTGTAATCTATGCGACCTGCGAATTTCCGGAAATTCTTTCCATCACAGATCGTACGCTGGTAATGTACAGCGGGCGAATCGTTAAGGAACTGAAAACAAAAGACACAAACGAAAAAGAGCTGCTCTATTATTCGACAGGAGGAAAATAATAATGGCTGGAAAAACAATAGCGGTGCGCCGGTCTCCCCTTTCGTTCAAAAAGCTGCTGACCAAATGGGGTACGGTGATGTTTATCGCCCTGATGCTAATCGTGTTCTCGATTGCGATGCCGAGCACCTTCCCAAAGCTCAGCAATTTTGTTACCATTTTCAGAAATATTTCCATCGTGACCGTTGCGGCAATGGCTATTACTTGCGCGGTCGTTGTCAACGGATTTGACCTTTCCCTCGGCTCTACCGTTACGCTTGCTGACGCGGTCGCCATGAGCATGCTTGTTTGGTACGCCAAGAGCACCGGTGTTGCAATCGCTGTGGCGCTGCTTGCCGTCATGGTTGTCGGCTTGGTCAACGGACTGTTGATCGTGAAATTCCACGTAAATGACACGCTGGCGACGCTTGCCTCCATGTTCATTTTTGCCGGTGTTGCGATGACATATTCCGGCGGCGGTGCAATATCTGTTAACATGACGCGCAATGGGGAAATCGCGCCGGGAACGATTCCGGAAACCTTCAAGGCGATTGGACAAACGCCGTGGATTATTATCATCATGCTCGTTATCGTCGTCATTATGCATATTTTCCTGACGAAGACAAAGTATGGACGATATCTCTACGCAGTCGGCGGAAATAAAGAAGCTGCGAAGCTCGCCGGTATTCCCGTCGGCAAATACCAAGTGCTGGCATACATGCTGTCGGCCTTTTTCTCCGGGATTGCGGGCATTATGCTCTGCTCGCGCGTCGGCTCTTTCCAGATCAACGCGGGCGAGGCCTATCTGATGCCTGCAATCGCAGCTGCCTTTATCGGTGAATCTGTCGGCGGCGCCGGTAAGGCCAACGCAATCGGCACCTTCGTCGGTGCAGTTTTGATCGGCATTCTGGAAAATGGCCTGATTATGCTCTCTGTACCGTATTACGCACTTAACATCATCAAGGGCATTGTGCTTGCCTTTGCGCTGGCGCTTACCTTCTTCCGGGACCGCAGGTGATTGCATGAAAGATGATTTCTACAACATCAAATGGACGGAGCAGGGACTGAAGGCTATTGACCAGCGAAAGCTGCCAGAGGAAACGGTATATCTGCTGCTTACCAACCAAACGGAGGTATACGAGGCAATTCACACGATGGCAATCCGCGGCGCGGGCGTGCTCAGCATAGCGGCAGCGTATGGCGTGTATCTTGGCGTCTGGAAGACGACGTTTGGCAATGCCGCTGCAGCGCGGGACGGAATTATTGCTACAGCAGAATGGATGCGAAATTGCCGTCCGACGGCCGTCAGCCTTTCCGTTGTGATGGACCAGGTGATCGAAACGGCAAAGGCTAACGGTACTCTTCCACCGGAGGACCAA
>CAKUNB010000076.1 GCA_934668285.1 uncultured Oscillospiraceae bacterium
CATTGACCGCGGGCTTTACGTGCAGGTGCGCGAAATTTTAGCGCAGAACAAGGCCGAGCGCCACATCCGCGGCGGCATGGCAACCCGCCGGAAGTACCATGCGGAGGAATAGGTGGGAACTACCGAATTGTCATTGCGAGGCCGCCTGCGGGCGTGGCAATCTTGGGTATGCGTGCTTGTTCGTTGCGTAGGGGCCGATGCCTGCATCGGCCCGAGAAGGCACTTCGACTTTGGTGCGTGCCATCCTGCGACTTGCGCCTGCGGGCGCGGGGACTCCTTCAGTCACGCCTTCGGCGTGCCAGCTCCCTCAGAGAGGGAGCCAAGGTGCTGCGGCGCGGAAGGGGGACGGATTGCCGCGTCGCTTCGCTCCGACCGGCAAGCGGAGTGCCCGCATCCGTAAGGCGGCAAAGCCGCCAACGGCTGCGACATCGCAATGACAGACTTGGAGGCTTTGCCGATCAAAAGGAGCTGTCCCCGTTTGGGGACAGCTCCGCAAATTTTTATTGACGCTTCATCTGGCGGAGGAAGAGGAGGACGGCGCAGAGGGTAATGACGGCCGCGTAGCCGAGCACCCAGAGCAGGTGCGCGGGGACGGCGGCCCAGTCGCTGCGGACGACCGCGCGCTCCAGCTCGACTGCGTGGACGAACGGCAGCAGATACGCGACCCGCTCAAAAACGCCGCCGACCAGCTTGAGGTCGAACCAGATGCCGGAGAGCCACGCGCTCAGATTCGTCAGCAGCGCGCCGCAGATGCCGCCGACCTGCTTGACGCTCATCACGCTGCCGCACAGCAGACCGAGCGAGACATAAAACAGCGCGACCGGCAGGAGAAACAGCACAGCGTAAAGCAGCGTCACCGTGACTTCCAGCCCAAGAACGATGGCGAACACATAGGTCAGCACGCCCTGCGCCAGCGCGATGGGCAGCAGCGGCAGCAGATAGCCGAGAATGAAGTCCGAGGCCCGCAGCGGAGTCGTGTAAAGCCGCTGTAGCAGGGCACTTTCGCGATCCTTTGCGACGAGCTGTGCAGAAAAGAGCGTCATAAACGCCAGCCCGAACACCGCGATGCCCGGCGCAAGCTCCTGAATTTCAAACAGCGCAACGGGGACGTTGGCCTGAATTGCGCTGAGCAGCGCCAGCAGCACCAGCGGGAAGCCCAGCCCGAAGGCCAGATTCAGCGGGTCGCGCAGCACCTCCTTGGCCGTGCGGACGGAAAATGCACGCAGCTTCATTGCTCTGCCCCCTTTACCAGCGCGACGAACGCGTCCTCAAAGCGGTCGACTCCGGCCTGCGCCTTCAGCTCTGCCGCCGTGCCGAGCGCGATCAGCCGCCCGGCCTTCATGATGCCGATGCGGTCGGAAAGCGCCTCCGCTTCCTCCATATAATGCGTCGTTAGGATGATCGTGATCTTCCCCTTGAGCGCCCGAATCACGTCCCACAGCTCGCTGCGGGCCAGCACGTCCAGCCCCAGCGTCGGCTCGTCGAGAAACAGAATCTCCGGTTCGGAGATCAGCGCCATGGCGATGCTCAGCCGCCGCTGCCAGCCGCCGGAGAGCTTGCCCGCCTTCCGGCTCAGCACCTCCTGCAGGGAAAGCTGCTGCGTCAGCGCGGCGACCTTTTGCACTCGCGTTTCGCGCGAGAAGCCGTGCACGCCGCACATCAGCTCCAGATTTTCCCTGACCGACAGCTTCGGCGCGACGGCCGTTTCCTGCGGCGAAACGCCGATGATATTTTTGACCGCCGCCGCGCCGGTCACGACGCTGCGGCCGTTCAGAAACGCGTCGCCGGACGTCGGCTGCGTCAGGCAGGAGAGCATTTTGATCGTCGTCGTCTTGCCCGCGCCGTTCACGCCCAGCAGCGCGAACAGCTCGCCGGGATGGACCGATAAATTCAGCCCGTCTACAGCGGTGAGTGTCTTATATTTCTTGGTCAAATCGACCGTTTTGATCGCTTCCACTGATTTTTTCCTCCTAACTCCGCTCCCCGGAGCAGAATCGATGCGTCAGGCCCTGATACGCATCCGTCAGCGTCTGACTGATGAGCGCCTCGTCCCACGCGAACCAGTCCAGATACGACGTTGCGACCATCGTCGCGATGCCGTGGACGAAGATCCACATTTCCAGATGCAGCAGCCGCGCGTCGGCGGAGGAAAGGCCGGTCTTTGCCGAGATAAGGCCGATCAGCTCATCGAGCTGCGGGTCCTCGGCTGGTGTTTCGCCGGTGCGGTCGCGCATGAACAGGAGCTTGAACAGCTCCCGCTCGTCCTTGGCAAAGCGAATGTACGCCATGCCGCTGGCCTTATAGGCCGGATAGTCGCCGCGGGCCATATGCTCGCGGATATAGTCATGATAGTACGCATCGGCAGCCTGCAAGACGGCCTGCTGCACCTCGGTCATGCTCTGAAACAGTCCGAAAACGGGCTTTGCAGACGTTCCCAGCCGCACACCGAGCGCACGGGCTGTCACCGCGCCGATGCCGCCCTCGCGCGTCAGCTCCAGTGCGGCCTGCACAATCTGTTCGCGGGTAAACAAAAAGCTCCGCGGCATTCCATCGCCTCCTTCTCCGCTGCGCATTTAGGAATCGTATGTAGCGCAACTGATGTTGCTTTATTATAAGCCACTTTTCCGCCCCTGTCAAGTGCAAAACAGGAAAAAAACTTCTTGACACTATGCACAATTTCCATGCGGATGTTTTGTTGGAAACGCTGATTTTTTCAAAAACCTAAAAAATATTGTCAGTTCCAAAAAAATTTTTGTTTTTTCTGGTTGATTATTTGTTTGGGATGACGTATACTTAATCCATAAAGAGGGCGAGCGCCCAAAAATTACAGGAGGAATCCAAATGAAATACGGTCGTACTTATAACTTCTCTGCCGGTCCCGCAACTATGCCGGAGCCTGTTCTGGAAGAAGTCCGCGACGAAATGATGAACTACAGGGGCAGCGGTATGTGCGTCATGGAAATGTCCCACCGCTCCAAGGTCTTTCAGCAGATCATCGACGAGGCTGAGCAGGATCTCCGTGATCTGATGAACATTCCCGATAACTATAAGGTTCTGTTCATCCAGGGCGGCGCGACCCTTCAGTTCTCCATGATCCCCATGAACCTGATGAAAAACGGCAAGGCCGTCTACATCGAGACCGGCGCATGGTCCAAGAAGGCCATTGCCGAGGCCAAGAAGGTCGGCGAGGTCATCGTTGCCGCCTCCTCTAAGGATAAGAATTACACCTACATCCCCGATTGCTCCGATCTGGACATCCCGGAAGACACCGATTACGTCTACATCTGCGAAAACGAAACGATCCACGGCCTGACCTGGAACAAGCTGCCCAACACCAAGGGCCACGTCCTCGTTTCCGACCAGTCGTCCATGTTCCTGTCCCGTCCGTGCAACGTGACCGACTACGGCATGATCTACGCAGGCGTGCAGAAGAACGTCGGCCCCGCCGGTATGGTCGTCTGCATCATCCGCGAGGACCTCATCCGCGACGATCTGACCGATCTGCCCATTTATCTGCAGTACAAGACCCATGCCGACAACGGCTCGATGTACAACACCCCGAACTGCTGGGCGATTTACGTCTGCGGCAAGGTCTTTAAGTACCTCAAGAAGCTCGGCGGCCTGACCGAGATGGAGAAGATCAACATCGACAAGGCGAAGGTCTTCTACGACTTCCTCGACAGCTCCAAGATGTTCCGCGGCACCGTCGTGCCCGAGGACCGCAGCCTGATGAACATCCCGTTCGTCACCGGCGACAAGGATCTCGATGCTGAAGTCATCGCCTACACCAAGGCAGCGGGCTTTGAGAACCTCAAGGGCCACAAGTCCGTCGGCGGCCTGCGTGCGTCCGTTTACAACGCCATGCCAAAGGACGGCGTCGTCGCGCTGGTCGACTGCCTGAAGAAGTTCGAGGCCGAGCACAAGTAATTCCGTATTGCACCGGGCGGGGCGCTCCCCCGCCCGCCAATCACACCAAGGGAAAATAAAATTTGAATAGGAGAGTTACAAATGCGTATTCTTGTTACCGACGGAATGGATAAGTCCGCCATCGCCACCCTGATTGCACAGGGTCACGAGGTCGTTGAGCAGTTCTATGAGCCTGATCAGCTCGGCGCTGCGCTGCGCGAGTTCGACGTTGTCGTCGTCCGCTCCAAGACCAAGGTCCGCGCTAACCATATCGACGAGGCCAAGGGCAGCAAGCTCAAGCTCATCATCCGCGGCGGTGTCGGCGTGGACAACATCGACGTGAAGTACGCCGAGGCCAACGGCATCAAGGTCATGAACACCCCCAGAGCTTCCTCCCAGTCCGTTGCGGAGCTGGCCATGGCGCATATGTTCTCCTGCGCCCGCTATATCTCCATCGCCGGCCACACCATGCGTGAGGATAAGTGGGAAAAGAAGGCCTACGGCAAGGGCATCGAGCTTTGCGGCAAGACCCTCGGCATCGTCGGCTTCGGCCGCATCGGTCAGGCCCTCGGCAAGATGGCCAAGGCCATCGGCATGGACGTCGTCGCCTTCGATATCTTCCACATCCCCGGCATCGAAGAGCAGCTTGGCATCCCCTATGTCGAAATGGACGAGCTGTTGGCAAGAGCCGATTTCGTTTCCGTCCACGCTCCGGCCGTTGACGGCGGCAAGCTCATCAGCGCCGAGAACATCGCCAAGATGAAGGACGGCGTTGTCATCATCAACACCTCCCGCGGCACCAACGTCGACGAGGACGCGCTGCTGGCGGCTCTGGAGAGCGGCAAGGTTCGCGCAGCCGGCCTGGACGTGTTCGAGCAGGAGCCTGCAACCAACCACGCTCTGTACAGCCATCCGATGGTCTCCTGCACTCCGCACATCGGCGCGGCTACGCAGGAAGCCCAGAAGCGCATCGGCAGCGAGATCGTTTCGATCATCGAAAACTTCGGCAAGTAAGCACAAAATAAGTATTGCAATACATAGAAGGAGACGAATCCATCATGAATGCTTATGTTCAGAGTGTCATTGAAAATGTCAAGAAGAAGCACGGCAACGAGCCGGAATTCGTGCAGACCGTAGAAGAGGTTCTGTCCTCGATTTCTCCGGTGATCGACGCGCATCCCGAGTACGAGAAGGCTGACCTGCTCAACCGTCTGGTCGAGCCGGAGCGTATGTTCACCTTCCGCGTGGTCTGGATGGACGACAATGGCAACTACCACACCAACATCGGCTACCGCTGCCAGTTCAACGGCGCGATCGGCCCGTACAAGGGCGGCCTGCGTTTCCAGCCGAACGTTTACCCCGGCATCATCAAGTTCCTCGGCTTTGAGCAGATCTTCAAGAACAGCCTGACCGGCCTGCCCATCGGCGGCGGCAAGGGCGGCTCCGACTTCGACCCCGCCGGCAAGTCCGACGCGGAGATCATGCGTTTCTGCCAGAGCTTCATGACGGCTCTGTACCGCTACATCGGACCGGACATCGACGTTCCCGCCGGTGATATGGGCGTTGGCGGCCGCGAGATCGGTTACCTGTTCGGCCAGTATCGCCGCCTGAAGGGCGTTTGGGAAAACGGCGTCCTGACCGGCAAGGGCTTCAGCTACGGCGGCTCCCGCACCCGTCCCGAAGCGACCGGCTACGGCGCAATGTACTATCTGCAGGAAGTCCTCAAGCACGAGGGCGAGGACATCAAGGGCAAGACCATTGCCATCTCCGGCTTCGGCAACGTCGCCTGGGGCATCTGCAAGAAGGCCCTCCATCTGGGCGCGAAGGTCGTCACCCTCTCCGGCCCCGACGGCTATATCTACGACGAGGATGGCGTTTCCTCCAGCGAGGAGAAGGTCAACTATCTGCTCGAAATGCGCAACTCCGGCCGCAACAAGGTACAGGATTACGCGGACAAGTTCGGCGTGAAGTTCTATCCCGGCGAGAAGCCCTGGGGCGTCAAGGCCGACGTCATCATGCCGTCCGCCATGCAGAACGACGTCAAGATGGACTCCGCTGAGAAGATCGTCGCCAACGGCATCAAGTATTACATCGAAGTTGCCAACATGCCCACCACCAATGACGCGCTGTTCTATCTGATGAGCCAGAAGAACATGATCGTTGCACCGTCCAAGGCGGTCAACGCGGGCGGTGTCGGCGTTTCCGCGCTCGAAATGGCGCAGAACTCCGAGCGTCTGGTCTGGACGGCGGAGGAAGTCGACCACCAGCTGCACATGATGATGGAAAACATCCATCGCGTCTCTGCCGAAGCAGCAGAGGAGTACGGACTGGGCTACAACCTGGTCGCCGGTGCAAACATTGCCGGCTTCAAGAAGGTCGCCGAGGCCATGATGGAGCAGGGTATTTTCTAATCAGCTCTTACAGAAAAAGGCTGCCTCAATTGAGGCGGCCTTTTTCTTGGCAAAAACGATCCCGCGCGTCATTGCGAGGAGCGAAGCGACGTGGCAATCTCGTGCAGGCAGTTTCGAATTCGCCGGAATCTATTGGAAAATCAAAACAATTCTGCGAGATTGCTATGGCTCTTTCAGGGTCTCGCTATGACAAATTTGGACTTTTTGCAGCTAAGCGCGTACCGGCGGCGTTGCGCGGACGCTTCCGCCGATGCGGACGAGCAGCAGCGCAAAAACGAGAACGGGCCACAGCCCGAGGCGCAGCACGCAGGATGCATAAGCCGCGGCAGCACCGAGCGCGGCGATACAAAGGCGGGAAACCCAACGTTCCGCCTGCACGGCGGCAGCGTCGCTCAGCAGCAGATGCAGCGCAGCGCGCAGTATGCGCCCGCCGTCCAGCGGGTACAGCGGCAGCATGTTGTAGGCAAACAGGCAGAGATTCACCAGCGCAGTCAGCGGATAGGGCCGCAGGCAGAGGAAAAACAGCACGAGGTTGACGCACGGGCCGCTGGCCGCAGCAACCAACTCCTTGCCGTAGGGCAGGGGAGCGATGGAAAGCACCGCGCCGCAGCAGGAGAGGCGAAGCGACCGGACCCGCACGCCGAGCGCGTGCAGGCAAAGCAGATGACCGACCTCGTGCAGCGCGGCGGAGAGGCAGAAGGGGAAAAAGGTGCCCGCCGGATCAAAATAGAAATAGGCGCACAGCATGGCCCAGAAGGCGGGCTGCAGCTCAATGCGAAAAGGCCTGCGCATAAAAAGCCTCCACGGCCCCGAGGCCGTCCTCCGGCAGGGCGTGGATCATCGTAGAAAACGCCTGCCGCGTCCGCTCATTCCAAAGACCGGAAATCCACGCGCCGATCCGCTTACCGACATCGGGATAGTTATATTTCAGAAAGAGCACCAGCCCCGCCATCACAAGAATCAGCGCCGCTTTCCGCCGCAAAAACCGCAGCACAGGCATCACCTCCCTGTTAATTTATGGAGATTTTCCTAAAATATACTTTTTGTCTTGACAAAAGGGAGAATTGCATGTACAATATATATGCTTTCGGGGTGTGGCGAAGTTTGGTATCGCGCTTGGTTCGGGACCAAGAGGCCGCGGGTTCAAGTCCCGCC
>CAKUNB010000077.1 GCA_934668285.1 uncultured Oscillospiraceae bacterium
CTGCTGCAAAACATCGAAACCGCGCGGGTGTTTGAAAAGAGCGAGGTCAAGGTCTGGGAATGCCGCAACTGCGGCCACATCGTCGTCGGAACGAAGGCACCGGAGGTCTGCCCTGTCTGCGCCCACCCGCAGAGCTATTTTGAGCTCAGCGAGAAGAATTATTGATAAGAAAGCAGCAACGCGCTCACAAAAAAGTGAGCGCGTTACTATTTTTGGCGGGTGACGTTCCATGTTGTCAGATAGTCGGGATTCACGACGATCTCGCCTGTCGAGCGCAGGCGGTACTCGCCCGGCGGCGCTGGCTCGGTGGAAGACAGGTCCGGCGGCAGGGAGAACAGCTCGCCGGTGCTCAGCCGCACGAAAATTTGCTCCTCCGTCGCCTCCGTAACGGTGCCCCAGAACTGCTTCTGCTCGATGAATTCTTCCGCTTCTGTGTAGTACGTGATGCCGATCAGAATTGTCTTTTGCAGCAGCTCGGCGTGCGTCAGCTGGCTCATACAGATCACCTCCGCCTCATTATATCATATCGAAAAGACCGGCGCAAGCCCGTGTCAGAAATGCAGGGAAAGTCTTGAATTTTGCTTGCGCCCCTGCTATAATCTAGGCACCGAAAGCGGCTGCGCGCCGCGCATGCCGCAAAGCAAACGAAGGAGGAACGCGTATGAAGGAAGTCAAGTCACCGAAAAAGCCTCTGATCAATTTCTACGCCATCGCGCTGCTGGCGATTCTGGTGTTCAACATGGTGATTTCGCCTCTGCTGACCAACGCTGCGGTGAAAGAGGTCGATTACGGCACGTTCATGAAAATGATCGAGGAGAAAAACATCGGCAGCGTCGAGGTGGATGACTCCGAGATCATCTTTACCGACAAGGACAATACGCAAATTTACAAGACCGGCGAGATGAACGACCCGACGCTGACCGAGCGCCTCTATGAATCCGGCGCGGAGTTTACGCGGAATATTGAGCAAGGCATGCCGCCGCTGCTCAGCTTTTTTCTGACGTTTATTCTGCCGATTCTGATTTTTGCCGCCCTCGGGCAGTATCTGGCAAAGAAAATGATGTCCCAGGCGGGAGGCCCGAATGCGATGGCCTTCGGCATGGGAAAAAGCAACGCCAAGGTCTACGTCCCGTCAACGGACGGCATCCGTTTTTCCGATGTGGCCGGAGAGGACGAGGCGAAGGAAAATCTGGCGGAGATCGTCGATTATCTGCATAATCCGAAGAAATATTCCGATGTTGGTGCGTCCATGCCCAAGGGCGTGCTGCTGGTAGGCCCCCCGGGCACCGGCAAGACGATGCTGGCCAAGGCTGTCGCCGGAGAGGCGGGTGTGCCGTTTTTCTCCATGTCCGGCTCGGAATTTGTCGAGATGTTCGTCGGCATGGGCGCGTCGAAGGTGCGCGACCTCTTTAAGCAGGCCAAGGAAAAGGCGCCCTGCATCGTCTTTATCGACGAGATCGACGCCATCGGCAAAAAGCGCGACGGCCAGCTCGGCGGCAATGACGAGCGTGAGCAGACGCTGAACCAATTGCTGACCGAGATGGACGGCTTTGAGGGCAACAACGGCGTCATCATTCTGGCGGCCACCAACCGCCCCGAATCCCTTGACCCTGCGCTGACCCGTCCCGGCCGCTTTGACCGCCGCGTCCCCGTGGAGCTGCCCGACCTTGCGGGCCGTGAGGCCATCTTAAAGGTGCACGCGAGAAAGATCAAAACGGCGGATAACGTGGACTTCCACACCGTTGCCCGCATGGCCTCCGGCACCTCCGGCGCGGAGCTTGCCAATATCATCAACGAGGCGGCCCTCCGCGCCGTGCGCAGCGGCCGTACCGTTGTCGAGCAGGCCGATCTTGAGGAGAGCATCGAGGTCGTCATCGCCGGTTATCAGAAGAAAAACGCCATTATGACCGATGCGGAAAAGAAGGTCGTCGCCTACCACGAGATCGGCCACGCGCTCGTCGCCGCGCTGCAAACGGCCTCCGCACCGGTGCAGAAGATCACCATCATTCCCCGCACCTCCGGCGCGCTCGGCTACACCATGCAGGTCGAGCAGAACGACAAGGTTCTGATGACCAAGGAGGAGCTGGAAAATAAAATCGCCACGCTGACTGGCGGCCGCGCAGCGGAGGAGATCGTCTTCGGACAGATCACCACCGGCGCCTCCAACGACATTGAGCAGGCGACCAAGCTTGCCCGCGCCATGATCACTCGCTACGGCATGACCGAGGAGTTTGACATGGTGGCAATGGAGACGGTGAGTAACCAGTACCTCGGCGGCGATACCACGCTGGCCTGCTCTGCGGAGACGCAGAAGGAAATCGACCGGAAGGTCGTGGAGACGGTCAAAAAGCAGCATGAAAAAGCCCGCCGCCTGCTTACGGGCAACCGCAAAAAGCTCGACGAGCTGGCAAGCTATCTCTACGAGAAGGAAACCATCACCGGCAACGAGTTTATGGAGATTCTGGACAGAAAGGAGGGCGCGGCGCAATGAAAAGAAAAAGCGGCTTTGGCTGGGGCGAGCTGATTGTCGGTCTGCTCCTGATCCTTCTGGGTGCGTTCACTCTGCTCCGCCCGGAGGGCGTGCTCACGGGCGCGGTCGTCGTCTACGGTGTGATCGCCATCGTGCTGGGCATTCGTGACCTCGTGGTCTACGCCCGCGTTGCCCGCTTCACCGGCTTCGGGCCGACACTGTCGCTGATTACGGGCGTGCTGAGCGTCATGTGCGGCGTGATGCTGCTCGCCAACCCCAACGTCGGCAAATGGGCGCTGACGATTCTTCTTCCAATTTGGTTTATCGCGCACTGCCTCGCCGGTCTGACGCGGGCGAACCTGATCCGCTTGCTGGGAAATCCGTTCTACTACGGCTACTGCATGACCGTGAATATCCTCGGCCTGTGTCTGGGCTTTCTGATGCTGTTCAGCCCGATACTGTCCTTCCTGACCCTCCGCGCCATCAGTTATTTCGCGGCGTTCTATCTGGTGCTGCTGGGCGTCGAGAGCGTGGCCTCGGCCTTCATGCGCAGAAAATCCGAC
Source organism: uncultured Oscillospiraceae bacterium (assembly GCA_934668285.1). Lineage (GTDB taxonomy): Bacteria > Bacillota > Clostridia > Oscillospirales > Oscillospiraceae > JAZOXB01. The sequence continues at coordinate 3,034 of CAKUNB010000077.1, forward strand.
TGGTAAACACATATCACATATAAAGAATCCGTGAGCAAAGTCTGCTCACGGATTCTTTATATCCTTCGTCAATCAACCGCCGAGGTAGGCCTTTTTGACCTCCTCGCTCTGGGCCAGCTCTGCGCCGGTGCCCGAGAGGGTGATGCGTCCGGTTTCGAGGACGTAGGCGCGGTCGGCGATATCGAGCGCCATACCGGCGTTCTGCTCGACAAGCAGGATGGTCGTTCCGGCCTTTTTCAGCTCACGGATGATGTCGAAAATTTGCTCTACCAAAATCGGCGCGAGGCCCATCGACGGTTCGTCGAGCATCAGCAGCTTCGGCGAGATCATCATGGCGCGACCCATGGCGAGCATCTGCTGCTCGCCGCCGGAGAGCGTTCCAGCCACCTGCTTGCGGCGCTCCTTCAGGCGCGGGAAATGCTGGAACACGTTGTCCAGCGGCTCGGCAATGCTGCCCTTGCGGGTGAAGGCACCCATTTCAAGGTTTTCCTGCACGGTCATTTGCAGGAAGATACGCCGTCCTTCCGGCACATGCGCCAGCCCCTGTGAAACGAGCTTGTACGCCTCGGTGTGCGTAATGTCCTTTCCGAGAAACTCAATGGAGCCGGAGCGCGGGTGCATCAGGCCGGAAACGGTTTTCAGCGTCGTGGATTTGCCCGCGCCGTTCGCGCCGATGAGCGCGACGGTTTCGCCCTCGTTGACCTCGAAGGAAACGCCCTTGATGGCGTGAATTGCGCCGTAATAGACGTGAATATCATTGACCTTCAGCATCTGTCTGCGCTCCTTTCTTTCCGAGGTAGGCTTCGATGACGGTGGGGTTGTTGCAAATCTGCTCCGGCGTGCCTTTTGCGATGATCTTGCCATAATTCACGACCGCGATGCCTTCGCAAACGCCCATCACGAGATTCATGTCGTGCTCAATGAGCATGACGGCGATTTGGAACTCGTCGCGGATGCGGCGGATGTGATCCATGAGCTCTGCCGTTTCCGAGGGATTCATGCCTGCAGCCGGCTCGTCGAGCAGCAGGATGGACGGCTCGGTTGCCAGTGCGCGGACGATCTCCAGCCGACGCTGTGCGCCGTAGGGGAGAGAACCGGCCTTGTAATGTGCCGTATCCGCCATGCCCATGAAGTCCAGCAGCTCAAGGCACCGGGCCTTGGCCTGCTTTTCCGACCGGTAGTAGGCGGGAGTGTGCAGAACGGAGGAGAAAAACGAGCATTTGATGTGGTTATGCAGACCGACCTTAACGTTGTCAATGACGCTCATGCCGCCGAAAAGACGGATGTTCTGGAACGTCCGCGCGATGCCCAGCCGGTTGACCTGCGCGGTGGACATACCCTTGGTGTCCACGCCGCGCAGCAGAATGGAGCCGCGCGTGGGCTGATAGACATTCGTCAGGAGGTTAAAAATCGTGGTCTTGCCCGCGCCATTCGGGCCGATCAGACCGGCAATCTCCGTTGCACCGATGGTCAGCGTGAAGTTGTCCACGGCGGTCAGACCGCCAAAGTCGATGCCGAGGTTGCGGATGTCCAGCACCGGCAGCTTGCCGAGGTCGCGCTCGGGAATGATGACATCGGACGGCATGGGAACCATTTTCGGCTGATTCAGCTTCATTTCGCGGCCTCCTTTCGATGCAGCATAGCCTTGACGCGGCTTGCAAGCTGGCGCTTGAAGTCCTTAAAGCGGGCGTTGGAGTTGAGGATCATGACGAGAATCAGCACCAGCGCGTAAATGAGCATCCACAGGTCGCCAAAATCCAGCAGGAACAGCTCCAGCAGCTTGAGCGCTACAGCTGCGATGATGCAGCCGCGCAGGTTGCCCATGCCGCCGAGCACGACCATGACCAGCACACTGATGGATTTGTTGAAGTCGAACTGCTTGGCCTCGATCTTCGTGTAGTTCAGCGCAAACAGCACGCCTGCGATGCCTGCGAGGAACGCGGAAATGACAAAGGCCTTCATCTTGTAAACGGTCAGATTCAGACCGACGGATTCGGCGGCGATTGCGTTATCGCGAATGGCCTTGATCGCGCGGCCCTCCTTGCTGTGGACGAGGTTCATGATAATGATCAGCGTGAACAGCACCAGCGCAAAGCCGAAGCCCAGCGAGGAAAGCTGGCGGGAAATGCTTGCACCCTGTGCGCCCGCGATAACAAAGTTACCGTTGATGGTGTCCACGCCGTCGCCGAACATGGAAAAGTGCGGCACGCCGTCCACCAGCTCAACATAGAGGCAGTTGAAAATCGTGCGGATGATCTCGCCGAAGGCCAGCGTCACGATGGCCAGATAGTCCCCGCGCAGCCGCAGGACCGGAATGCCGATCAGAAAGCCGAAGATACCGGCCATCAGACCGCCGATGACGACACATACGAGCATCAGTAAAATGGAATTCGAGATGTACGGCCCCAGCACCGCCGCAGCCACAACGCCGGTGAACGCGCCGATGCTCATAAAGCCCGCGTGGCCGAGGCTCAGCTCGCCGAGGATGCCGACCGTGAGGTTGAGCGACAGCGCCATAATGATATACGCGCTGATCGGCACGAGCTGCCCGCTGAACGAGCGCGACAGCAGCCCGCCGCCATTTAAGACGAGCAGGACGATGTACACCGCGCAGACGCTGAGGAGCGTCACGAGGTTTTTGTGGGTGGTTTTCGACTGAATCTTCTTCATTTCGCCCACCTCAGACTTTCTCGGTGACCTTCTTGCCAAGCAGACCGTTGGGCTTGACGAGAAGGATGATGATGAGAACGGCGAACACGACGGCGCTCTGCAGCTGGTCGCTGATGTACTCGGCGCTGAAAATTTCGATCACGCCGAGCAGCACACCGCCGACGAGCGCGCCGGGGATCGACCCGATGCCGCCGAACACCGCCGCCGTAAAGGCCTTGATGCCGGGCAGCGAGCCGGTCGTCGGAGAGAGCGTGGAGGTCTTGGCGCAGAACAGCAGGCCCGCAATGGCTGCCAGCGCCGAGCCGATGGCGAAGGTAACAGAGATCGTGCGGTTGACGCTGATGCCCATCAGCTCCGCAGCGTTCTTGTCCTCAGAAACGGCACGCATGGCCTTGCCGGTTTTCGTCTTGCTGATGAACAGACTAAGCAGCGCCATAATGACAATACACGCGGCAATTGCGCAGACCGCGACGCCGTCGATCTTCAGCCGTCCGCCGAAGAGCGAGACATTGGCGAAGCTCAGGTCGACGGTGAATGATTTTTTGCTCGACGACCAGATGATCTGCGCGAGGCTTTGCAGCAGATAGCTCACGCCGATGGCTGTAATGAGCACGGCCAGCGACGAGGCCGAGCGTAGCGGCTTATACGCCAGCCGCTCGATGACGATGCCGAGGAAGGTGCAGACTGCCATGGCCATGGCCAGCGCCACGAGCGGAGACAGCCCAGCGTTGTTCATCGCGATAAAACAGACGTAGCCGCCAATCATGATGACGTCGCCGTGGGCAAAGTTCAGCATTTTTGCAATGCCGTAGACCATCGTGTAGCCGAGCGCGATGATCGCGTAAATGCTGCCGAGGCTCACGCCGTCGATCAGCTTGGACAGAAAGTACATAGTCGTACCGCCTCCCGTTTTCAGTATTCGCGGGGGAAAAGCCCGCCGCCGAAGAAATCAACGGCGGCAGGGCGAAAAAATCAGAGCTTGTCAGCCGGCATCAACGTAGACACCGTTTTCAATGACCACGGCGGCAGGCGCCTTGCTGACCTGACCCTCGGCGTTCCAGGTCATATTCGCACCGGTCAGGCCGGAGAAGGTCATGCTGGTGAACTGCGCGATCATGGCGTCACAGATTTCGGAAGTGGTCGCGCCCTCGGCGAGGTTGGCGCTATTCAGCGCCTGATACAGCGCGTAGACGCAGTCATACGCGTCGGCGGCAAACTGGTTGGGCGTTTCGCCGTAGGCCTCCCGGTAGGCGGCAACAAAGTGCTGCGTCGCCTCATCGGCAGCGTCGGCGGCAAACGGGGTCAGAAGCATGACGCCTTCGGCCAGCTTCGTGTCAAAGCCGTCGATGGACAGAATGCCGTCCATACCGTCCACGCCGAAGAACACGGGCTTATAGCCGTCGGTGTTTGCCTGGTTCAGAATCGCGGAGGCCGGGGTGCAGTAGATGGGCAGGAACACAAGATCCGCGCCGTTATTCTGCGCGTCGTCAAGCTGCACGGTGTAGTCGATGGTGTCGGCATTGCAGCTCATCTCGGAAACGACGCTCAGACCGAGCCGCTTCGCTTCAGCGACGAAGGTCTGGTAGATGCCGTTGGAGTAGGGACTGGAGTTGTCGTAGATTACGGCGACCTTGGCATCGGGCATATGCTCGTAAATATACTGCGCGGAGGCGGTGCCCTGGTTGGGGTCGGTGAAGCAGATCTGGAA
>CAKUNB010000078.1 GCA_934668285.1 uncultured Oscillospiraceae bacterium
CGCCGTCTCATGCAGAATCTGACGCGCCTTTGGCGCTATAAAAAGCTTTTCAAGCTTTTTAACAGATTCTAGTATGACCCCAAACGCGGGCTTGGTTTTTTCCGAAAATCTGCTATAATGACCCCGACGGCACGAAGCCGCCACAGTAAATGCAGAAGCATTTGAACGCGTCAAAGGCTACCCCGTTTGTCATTGCGATGTCGTAGCCGTTGGCGGCTCTGCCGCCTTACGGATGCGGGCACTCCGCTTGCCGGTCGGAGCGCAGCGACGTGGCAATCTCGTGCAGGCACTTTCAAAACCGCCTACGGTTGCGACAGTACAATGACAAAAAATGCCTTTTGACAGTCTGAAATGCAGATGCATTTTTTGCAGACTATCCAATTTCAACGATGCTATGAAAGCACACAAATCCCCGCGCAGGGGGTCTGTGTGCTTTTTTGTGAGGTGCTTTGATGACAATTCCCGAATTTTTCGCCCGTTATCCCGAGGTCGCTGTCGCCTTTTCCGGCGGTACCGACTCGGCCTATCTGCTCCGGTGCGCCAAGCAGCACGCGCGGCGGGTGTGCGCGTACTATGTCAAGTCGGAATTCCAGCCGCGCTTTGAGCTGGAGGACGCAAAGACGCTGGCCGCCGCGCTGGACGTCGAGCTGCGCATCCTTCCGCTGTCCGTTTTGCAGACGCCGGAGGTGTGCGCCAACCCGAGCGACCGCTGCTACTACTGCAAGCGGACAATCTTTGCCGAGATTTCATGTGCGGCCGCAGCGGACGGCTTTTCCGTCCTGCTCGACGGCACGAACGCCTCCGACGATGCCGCCGACCGGCCCGGTATGCGCGCGCTGCGCGAGTTGCAGGTGCTCTCGCCCCTGCGCCTGTGCGGGCTGACCAAGGCCGAGATTCGCGCGCGCTCGCAGGATTGCGGCCTGTTTACATGGGACAAGCCCGCCTATGCCTGCCTCGCCACGCGCATCGCCGCCGGAGAGCACATCACCGCCGAAAAGCTTGCTTCGACAGAGGCGGCGGAGGATTTTCTGCGCGCGCTCGGCTTTACGGACTTCCGCGTCCGCCAGAAGGACGGGCAGGCCAGAATTCAGCTCCCGCAGGCGCAGTGGCCGCTGCTCGTGCAGCATCGGGAAGCGATTTTGGCAGAACTGAAGCAATATTACAACGCGGTCACGCTGGATTTGGAGGTGCGAGGATGAGCATTGACGTAAAAGTGCTGCTCTCCGCCGTCCGCGACGGAAGCGTTTCCGTCGACGAGGCGCTGCTGCAGTTGAAGAAGAAGCCCTTTGAAGACCTCGGCTACGCCAAGGTAGACCTGCACCGCCAGCTGCGGCAGGGCGCAGCGGAGGTCATCTACGGCGCAGGAAAAACGCCGGAGCAGATTTGCGGAATCCTCGATGCAATGCTTGAAAACGGTCAGGAAACCATCCTGATCACCCGCCTTTCCCCACAGGCGGCGGAGCAGATCGTCGCGACCCACGCCATTTCCTATGATGCACAGGCGCATTGCGCCGTATTCGGCCCGCTGCCGGAGCCGGACGGTCTCGGGAAGATCGTGATTGCAACCGGCGGCACCAGCGACCTGCCGGTCGCGCAGGAGGCGGCGCTGACCGCCGAGGTGCTCGGCAACGAGGTCGTCCGCCTCTACGATATCGGCGTGGCGGGCCTGCACCGCACGCTTGCCCACCTCGATGAGCTGATGAATGCGAGTGTGCTCGTCGCGATTGCCGGAATGGAGGGGGCGCTTGCCAGCGTGCTCGGCGGTCTGGTCGACTGCCCGGTCATTGCGGTGCCGACCAGCGTCGGCTACGGCGCGTCCTTCGGCGGCCTGTCCGCGCTGCTGTCCATGCTCAACTCTTGCGCCAGCGGCGTGTCGGTCGTGAATATTGACAACGGCTTCGGCGCGGGCTTCCTCGCCAGCCGGATCAACCATATGGGACGGAGGGAAAACACATGAAAACCCTGTTTTTGGATTGCTCCATGGGCGCGGCAGGCGATATGCTGACCGCCGCGCTGCTTGAGCTTCTGGACGACCGCGACGGCTTTGTGCGCGAGCTGAACGCCCTCGGCCTGACCGGCGTGGAGTTTCTGCCCGAGCGCAGCGAAAAATGCAGCATCATCGGAACGCACATGTCGGTAAAGGTGCACGGCGCGGAGGAAACCGCGCACTGCGACGACCATCATCACGAAGGCTTGCACGATATTACCGCGCTCGTCAGCGGCATCGCGCTTCCGCAGAAGGTGCGCGAGGATGTGCTGGCCGTCTACCGGCTGCTGGCCGAGGCGGAGAGCGCCGTCCATGGCCGCCCCGTTTCCGAAATCCATTTTCACGAGGTCGGGACGCTGGACGCGATTGCCGATATCACGGCGGTCTGCCTCCTGCTGCACCGGCTGGCGTTCGACGAGATCGTGGTCTCTCCCGTCCACGTCGGCAGCGGGCAGGTGCGCTGCGCCCACGGCATCCTCCCGGTGCCCGCGCCCGCGACGGCCTACCTCCTGCGAAACGTGCCGATTTACGGCGGCGAAATCCGCGGCGAACTGTGCACGCCGACCGGCGCGGCGCTGCTGCGGCATTTTGCGTCGCGCTTTGGCATCCTGCCGCCGATGCGCATTGCGGCAATCGGCTACGGCATGGGCAAAAAGGATTTTCCTGCCGCAAACTGCGTCCGCGCCCTGCTCGGCGAGACGGACGAGGCCGCCGAGGAGATTTTCGAGCTGCAATGCAACCTCGACGATATGACAGGCGAGGCGATCGGCTTTGCCATGGAGCGCCTGCTCACCGTAGGCGCGGCGGACGTCTGGACGCAGCCGATCGGGATGAAAAAATCCCGCCCCGCCGTGCTGCTTAGCGTGCTGTGCCGCGAAAGCGAACGCGATGCCGTGCTGCGCGCGATGTTCGCGCACACCGCGACCCTCGGCATCCGCGAACAGAAGCTGCGCCGCTATACCCTGCGGCGGCACACGGAGACTCTCGAAACGCCCCTCGGCCCCGTCCGCTGCAAAATTTCCGAGGGCTACGGCACGGTGCGAAAAAAGCTCGAATACGACGACCTTGCCTGCATCGCGCGGGAGCACGATCTCCCGCTCGAAGCAGTACGTCACATGCCGGAAAACGAAAAAAATTCAGATAATTAACCCCCTGGGGGGCTTCCGCCGCAGGGGCAGATTTGATATAGTTAGCACATCGGTTAATACGGCGAATTGCAGGGACGCAGTGCCCTTTGGGGAAGAAGGCGCTGTGTCCCTCTGCATGCCGAAGCATGGTCCGGAGGTCGCTTTATGCTGCAAGAAATTCTGCAATATCATAGCGGAACGATTCAGGCTAGCCTTGGCGCATCGGACAGAGCGCTGGTGCAGAATGTCTCCTTTTCCTTAGCGGCGGGAGAGCGCCTTGCGCTGATCGGCGAAACCGGCTCTGGAAAGACGATGATCGCGCAGTCGATTCTCGGTGTCCTGCCGGAAAACATCCGTATGACCGGCGGAACGATGACCTTTTGCGGTGCGCCGCTTCCGTCCGGAAGGAAGCTTCGCGCCCTGCTCGGGGTGGACATCGTCTATATTCCCCAGAACGGCCACGAATTTCTGAATCCCGCGCGCACGGTTTATCGGCAGCTTGGCGACAGCCTCAAGCGGCTGGGCGTTCCCGCCCGCAGCCGCCGTGCCGCCGCCTGCGAAAAGCTCGCCATGGTTGGCTTTCCCGCACCGGAGGCGGTTCTGGAAAAGTACCCGTTCCAGCTCTCGGGCGGCATGGCGCAGCGCGTAACGGTTGCGCTGGCGCTTTGCTCAAACGCAAAGCTGCTGATTGCCGACGAGCCGACAAACGGTCTGGACGTAGCGTCCAAGGAACGCCTGCTGACGCACCTGCGGCAGCTGTTTCCGAACGCGGCGCAGCTGCTGATTACGCATGAAATTTCCGCTGCGGCGCTGTGCGACCGCGTGCTAGTGCTATGCGGTGGCAAGCCGCTGGAGACCGGCCCTGCCACCGCAGTGCTGCAAGGCCCGCGCCATCCCTACACTGCCGCGCTGCTTCATGCGTTGGTGGAAAACGGCATGCAGGAAACGCCGAATCTGCGCGCGCAGGCGGGCGCTTGCCCGTTTTACGGCCGCTGCCCCGAGGCGCAGAGCCGCTGCCGCTGCGACGCACTTCCCCATTGCGCAGAGGGCGAAAGAGAATGGTGGTGCTGTGCGGAATGATTTCAATCCAATCCCTTCGCAAGGCATTTGACGGCAAAGCGGTGCTTTCGGATGTCTCGTTTGACATTCCGGACGGCAGCTTCTGTGGCCTTTGCGGCAAGAGCGGCATCGGCAAATCGACCCTTGCCAAGCTCCTGTGCGGAACGCTGACGCCGGACGGCGGCAACGTTTTCCTCGACGGAGCGCCGCTGTTTTCCGAGAAGCTGCGCTATAACAGACCGCTCGGGCTGCAAATCCAGATGGTCTATCAGCAGCCCTACGCAACGCTTGACCCGCGCCAGAAGCTTCGCGACGGCTTTTCTGAGCTGATCCGCTACCACCGCTTCGCGCCGAAGGGCGGCGAGGCGGCGTTGATCGCCTCCTACATGGAGCGCGTAGGCCTCAATCCGGAGATTTTGGGGCATCTGCCGCACCAGATTTCCGGCGGCGAGGCGCAGCGCATCGCTATCGCCCGCAGCCTGCTGTTCCGGCCGCGGCTGCTGATCCTTGACGAGGCGACCTCGATGCTGGATGTTTCCACACAGGCCAATGTCCTCGGCATGGTTCGCAGGCAGCTGCGCGAGACCGGCGGCAGCCTGCTGTTTATCAGTCATGATGAGGCTCTGGTGCGCCTGCTGTGCAATCAGATTTATACTTTGGAAGAAAGAGAGTATACACCATAATGAAAAGAACACTTGCAATTCTGCTGACGGCGGCGCTTCTGCTGGCGTTGGCGGGCTGCGCCCGGCAGCCCGAGGCGACGACTGCCCCGACTGTGACCCCAACCGAGGCCCCGACGGAGCCTGCACCCGCCTATCCCATCGAATCGCTGACCGTCGGCACGACGGCCGCGATTGAGACCGCCGTATACGGCGAATATAATTACGACATGCTGGCAAGCGGCGTGTCCGAGCTGCCGCTGGTCTGGCAGGACGTGAACGGCGAATATCACCCGCTGCTTGCCTCCTTCGAGACCGAGGATGCCGCGACATGGACCTACACCGTGCAGGACGGCATGACATGGTCGGACGGAACGCCGGTGACGGCGGAGGATATCCTCTTCACCCTGCAATACGAGCAGGCAAACGGCAGCGCGAATTTTGAGCCGCAGACCGACGAGGAGGGCAAAGTCACCGAGGCCAAGTACGCGGCCTATGCCGTATCAGACGACAAGAAAAGCATCTCCCTGACGCTGACGACGCCCAATGTCCGCGAGCTGAGCAACATGACCTCCTTCCGCGTGATGCCCAAGCACATCTACGAGGGCAAGGACACGGTGACCGAGGCCGAGGCGCGCGTGACCTGTGGGCCGTACGTCCTCTCGTCGTTCCAGAAGGAAGCAGGGACGCTGACCTTTACCGTCAACGAGTACTATCCCGCCGCGCCCAACGTCGGCAGGCTCGTCTACCGGCTGTTCGGCAACGAGGACACGATGTACCTTGCCCTCCGGCAGGGCGATATCGACATGGTCTGGGCCTATTCCACCGGCGTCTCCGGCACGTATCAGGACGTGCTGGCGGCGGATGACGGCATTGCACTGGTCAACGTTGCGGCGGCCAACGCGCCCGCCGTGCTGGCGTTCAATAACGCCTCCGGCCCCTTCGCGGACGAAAATCTGCGGCAGGCGGTCTCCTACGCGCTGGACTACGAGGCCTTCTCGGCCTACTTCGGCAGCGCCTATGCCGAGGTGCCCAATCGCGGCTTCGCCCCGCCGACCACCGTCGGCTACACGGACACCGAAAAGCTGACCCATGACCCCGCCAAGGCCGATGACTTCATGCACGCGGCGGGCTATACCGAGAAGAACGCCGACGGCTTCTATGTCAACGCCGACGGCGAGGTCGCGGCCTTCACCCTGACGGTCAACGCCGCCAAGGAGGCGCACGTGGGCTACGCCGAGCTGGTCAAAACGCAGCTCGAGGCCTTCGGCATTTCGGTCACGCTCGAAACGATCGACAAGGACGCCTACAACGCCAAAACCAGCAATAAATTCTCCGAGAACCATATTACGATGGAGGCGGCTATCTACGGCTACACCGCTGCCGGTATGGGCATGGGCAACGGCCTCGGCAGCATTTACGTCGACGGCAACCACGCGGTGCAGGGCGGCTGTCAGGTCTTTGACGGCGCGTTTGACGCGATCCTCGGCGAATTGAAGGCGGCAAAGAATCTCGACGAGTACTACGCCGCTGCGGCAAACCTGCAGGACTACTACGCGGCGCACGTGCCGCTGCTGGCCCTGTATTGGGACAATATGATGCTGGCCTATTCCGCAAGGCTCGACGGCGTGACCGTCGACGCGGTTTTCGGCCTGAACAACGTCAACAACTGGTTCAGCATCACACAACACTGATTTTTATCACGGAAGGAGGCACGGCAGTTGAAAAAACACGGAAAAAATCTGGCGGTTGCGCTGCTGTGCTTCCTTCTGGTGATCGTTCTGAATTTCTTTCTGCCCCGGCTGCTGCCGGGCAATCCCATTGCATATCTAACCGGCTTTTCCGAGGAGGACATGACCCCTGCGCAGGTAGCGTACTACCGGCAGGCGCTCCATCTGGATCAGCCGGTCTTCGTGCAGTTTGGGCTTTACCTGAAATCGCTGCTCGACGGCTCACTGGGCTACTCCTTCAAGAAGGAGGCGGCCGTCTCGGCGCTGATCGGCCAGCGGCTCGGCTACACGCTGCAAATCACGCTCCCCGCCGTCGTGCTCAGCACGGTCATCGGCCTTCTCTGGGGCCTGCGCAGCGGGTACCGAAAGGGCAGAGCCTTTGACCGGCTCTCCACCACGGCGCAGCTGGTCATCAATACCATGCCGACCTTCCTCATTGCACTGGTGCTGATGATCGTCTGCTGCTTCAAAAACCGCTGGCTGCCCTATGCCGGTCTCAACAGCGGCGATGTGCCCGCGGGAACGGCGGCCTATCTCCGGGATCGGCTGGCGCATCTGCTCCTGCCGGTGCTGACGCTGACCGTTGCCGCCACGCCCTCGCGGTATCTTCTGATGCGCAACAGCGCCGCGCAGGCGGTGGAGTCGAAATACATCCTCTATGCCAAGGAGCGCGGTCTCTCGGACCGGACGATTCAGTACCGGTATCTCCTGAAAAATATCGCGCAGCCCTTTATCACGATGGTGGGCATGAGCGTCGGCGTCTGCATCGGCGGCTCGGTGGTCGTGGAGAATATTTTCTCCATCGGCGGCATGGG
>CAKUNB010000079.1 GCA_934668285.1 uncultured Oscillospiraceae bacterium
TTCGAGACCCTCGGCTGGCCGGACACGGAGGCGCCCGATTTCAGGTATTTCTACCCGACGGACGTGCTGGTCACGGGCTATGACATCATCTTCTTCTGGGTCGCGCGCATGATCTTCTCCGGCTGCAAGCAGACGGGCAAGCCGCCGTTCCACACCGTCCTCATCCACGGCCTCGTCCGCGACGACAAGGGCAGAAAGATGTCCAAGTCGCTCGGCAACGGCATTGATCCGCTGGAAATGATCGACCGCTTCGGCGCGGACGCGCTGCGCATGAATATGCTCACCGCGAACTCGCCCGGCAACGATATGCGCTTCTATATCGAGCGCTGCGAGGCGATGCGCAACTTCGCCAACAAGCTCTGGAATGCCAGCCGCTATGTCATGATGAATCTCAGCATCGATAAAAACGAGCTGCCTGCGCTCGACGAGCTGGAAACGGCGGACAAGTGGATCCTCTCCAAGCTCAACACGCTCATCGCCGAGGCGACGGAGAATCTTGACAAGTACGAGCTGGGTATTGCTGTGCAGAAGATTTACGACTTCATCTGGGACAGCTACTGCGATTGGTATATCGAGCTGACGAAGGCCCGCCTGTACGGCGAGGACGAGGCCAGCAAGCGCGTTGCGCAGCAGGTGCTGCTGTACGTGCTCGACCAGATTCTCCGGCTGATGCACCCGTTCATGCCGTTCATTACCGAGGAGATCTGGCAGGCCATCCCGCACGAGGGCGAGGCGCTGATTGCCGCCAAATGGCCGGAGTATCGGGAAGCCCTGAGCTTCAAGGCCGAGGAGACGGCGATGGAGAGCATCATGACCGCCATTCGCGCCGTCCGCAACCGCCGCGCGGAGATGAACGTTCCGCCGTCGAAGAAATGCACGCTGTATATCGTGACCGATAAGCAGGCGCTGTTTGAAAGCGGCGCGGGCTTTATGACGCGGCTTGCCTATGCCGACGATGTGATTATTACCGACAGGGAGCCGGAGGGTCACGCCTCGATGGCATCCTGCGTCACGCATGACGCGACGCTCTATATGCCGATGAGCCAGCTCGTGGATGTGCAGAAGGAGCTGGAGCGCATTGCAAAGGAGCGCGAGAAGGCGCAGAAGGGGCTGAGCGGCATTCAGGCCAAGCTCAACAACCCCGGCTTTACCGCCAAGGCGCCCGAGGCGGTCGTGAACGCCGAGCGCGAAAAGGCACAAAAATATGAGAGCCTGCTCAAGCAGCTCGCCGAAAGCGAGGAGCGACTCAAGGCACTGTAATCCTCAATTTCTGCCGGAAGGCCTCGCCGCCTTCCGGCATTTTGCCGGAAATTATTCATAGTTTGTTCTTTATTTCTCAAGCTGCATCGTGTATAATATACGATAAGACAGTAGGCACGACAGGAGGGCTTAAATTGGAGGAGAAGCGTCAGGAAACGGAAATAACCGAGGAGACAAAAAAGCCCGAGGAAAAGCGCTCGTTTTTGCATGACTTTTATTCGCTGCTGCACGATTTGGTATATATTCTGGCGGCAATTACGCTGATTTTCGTCTTTTGCGTCCGGCTGGTCGGCGTCAACGGCGATTCCATGCTGCCGACGCTGCGGCACGGCGATTATCTCGCACTGCAGAGCAATATGATTATGGGAAAGCTGGAGCGCGGCGATATCATCGTCGCGCGGAAGCTGTCGTTTGAGGACGGTGAGCCGATCGTCAAGCGCGTGATTGCGACCGAAGGACAGACGGTGGACATCCGGTACGACGACTCCGGCAGGGGAACGGTCTACGTGGACGGCGCTGCGCTGGACGAGCCGTATATCAACGAACCGATGGACCCGAAGTATACCGGCTCGAATGGAACGCAGCTGCCGCTGACGGTGGAAAAGGACTGCGTGTTCGTTATGGGCGACAACCGGAACCACTCCGCCGACAGCCGCTATGCCGATATCGGACAGATTCGGCTCGATCAGGTGCTGGGAAAGGTGCTGTTTATCGTCTTCCCCGGCTATAACGCCGATCAGACGACCCGCAGCTTCAGCAGAATCGGAGCAGTGTCATGACAGATGATAGAATGAATATCCAGTGGTACCCGGGCCACATGACAAAGACCCGCCGCCAAATTGAGGAGGATCTGAAGCTGGTGGACGCGGTCTGCGAGATCGTCGACGCGCGGATTCCTGCGTCGAGCCGCAATCCGGATATCGACGCGATCTGCGGCAATAAGCCGCGGATGGTCATTTTGAACCGCATCGATATGGCCGATGCCAGAATGACCGACCTCTGGAGCAACTACCTGCGCGGCAGGGGCTTTGCCGTGGTGCGCACGGACTGCAAGAACCGGCGCGGGCTGGATCGTTTCCTGCCCGCCGTGCGGGAGCTGCTGGCTGAGAAGCTGCAGCGCTATGCGGAAAAGGGCTTTGTCAACAAGCCGCTCAAGCTGATGGTCGTCGGCATTCCGAACGTCGGAAAGTCGACCTTCATCAACCAGATCGCCGGACGAAAGGGCGCCAAGGCAGAAAACCGCCCCGGCGTGACGCGCGGCAAGCAGTGGGTCACGGTCGACCGCGGCCTTCTGCTGCTTGATACCCCCGGCATCCTGTGGCCGAAGTTTGACGACGAGGAGGTCGGCCGGCGGCTGGCCTACACCGGCGCGGTCAAGGACGACGTGATCGACACGGAAACGCTGGCGGCGAACCTGATGCAGATGCTCTGGCGGCGCTATCCCGACGCGCTGCGCGAGCGCTATAAGCTCGACCCCGACGGGACGGAGGGCGGCTTTGCACTGCTGGAGCAGGCGGCGGCCAAGCGTGGCTTCCTGCTCTCCGGCGGCGTTCTGGATACCGAGCGGATGGCGCGGATTCTTCTCGAGGAATTCCGCAGCTGCAAGATCGGCCGCTTTACCTTGGAGGACCCCAATGAGATATGAGCTGATCCGTGAGATTTTTAATCAGTGCAGCAACAATCAGATGCGCGATGTGTTCGTTTCCGAGGTTGAGACGAATGATACCGACGCAGTTGCCCGCACCTACTGCACGGGGCGGGAGTATACTATAGAAAAGGACGCGCGGGAGGACGGCGTGGTGGTGTATGAGCTGACAGTGGACAGCCTGCGCCAGCGCCTGAGCTTCACGCCGGACGAGGAATGATGGTTGATCTTTGGAGTTATGAGCGCGCCTGCTACGACGAGGGCTATCAGAGCGTCTGCGGCGTGGACGAGGCCGGACGTGGGCCGCTGGCAGGGCCGGTGTGCGCTGCGGCGGTGATTCTGCCGCAGGGACTGGTGATCGAGGGCCTGAACGACTCGAAAAAGCTGACGGAAAAGCGGCGTGAGGCGCTGTATGACGTCATCACTGCCGAGGCCGCTGCCTACGGTATTGCGTTTGCTGACGAAAAGGAGATCGACGAGATCAATATTTTGCAGGCGACGTTTCTTGCCATGCGCCGCGCGGTGGAGCAGCTTTCCGTCCGGCCGGACATGGTGCTGGTCGACGGCAACCGCGAGCCGGAGCTTGGCGGGCTGCCGGTGAAAACGATTGTCAGGGGCGACAGCCTGAGCGCGAACATCGCCGCTGCGTCGATTCTGGCAAAGGTCACGCGTGACCGCTTCATGCTGGAGCAGGATGCCGCCTATCCGCAGTACGGCTTTGCGGTACATAAGGGCTACGGCACGAAGGCGCACTATGCCGCGCTGACGCAGTACGGCCCCTGCCCGATTCACCGGCAGAGCTTTTTGAAAAAGTTCTATGGCAAATGAGCTGATCGGGCGGTGGGGCGAACGCCTCGCTGCGGAGTATCTGCAAAAAAAGCACTACCGCATCGTCGGCGCGAACTATCGCTGCCGGATGGGGGAGATCGACCTGATTGCGGAAAAGGGGCGCTACATCGTTTTTGTCGAGGTCAAGCTGCGCAAAAGCAGTGCCTTTGCCGAGGCGCGGGAGTTCGTTGACCGGCGCAAGCAGGAACGCATTATCACGGCGGCAAGTCTCTACCTTTCTCAGCACGAGTCGGAGAAGCAGCCGCGCTTTGATGTGATCGAAATTTATGCACACGACGGCATGGAAACTGCCAGACCGTCGATTACCCATTTGGAGGATGCCTTTTCTTGAAGCTTCGACTGTTTGACGCACATTGCGACACGGCCTATGAGCTATGGCGCAGGGGCGAGCGCCTTGCGCGCAGCTCCTGCCATGTGGATTTGCAGAAGGCGGAGGACCTTGCAGCCTATGCACAGATTTTTGCCTTTTGCAGCTACGCAGGGGAGCCGCAGGGCATGCAGCCGGAGCGGCTGCTGCGCGAGCCGCTGGCATACCTTCGGGACGAAGTCCGGCAGAACGCAGAGCGCATCGCCTTCGCCGCGTCGCCGGAGGAGGTCAAGGCACTGACGGAGGCCGGAACAACTGCGGCGCTGCTCTCCGTCGAAGGACCGGAGGTCATCGGCTGCGACCCCGACGCGCTGGAGGGCCTGCGGCAGGAGGGCTTCGTTATGACGACGCTGACATGGAATGCCGGAAACACCCTTGCCGGTGCGCACGCCACGGGCGGCGGGCTGACGGCGCAAGGCGCGGACTTTGTGCGCGAGGCGCAGCGGCTCGGCATGGCGATTGACGTGAGCCATCTGTCCGAGACGGCGTTCTGGGATTTGACCAGAATCACGAAAAGGCCGATTCTGGCCAGCCATTCCAACTGCCGCGCGCTGTGTGACCACACCAGAAATCTGACCGACGACCAGCTCCGCGCGATTGCGGACACGGACGGCGCGGTCGGGCTGAATCTTTACGTGCCGTTTTTGGGCAAAACGGCAAATTTTGAGACGCTGCTGCGCCATCTCGAGCACATGCTGCGGCTGTGCGGCGAGCGGCGCGTTGTGCTCGGCGGCGATCTGGACGGCTGCGACCGCCTGCCGGAGGGCTTCTGTGACCTGCGCTCCTATCCGGACTTTTATTCCTATCTCAGCGGGCGCGGGTATGATGCGGCGCTCCTTGACCGGATTTTCTTTGATAATCTATACCAGCTGCTGAAAAGAGAGGTGATGTAATGGCGCTGTATGCAATCGGTGATCTGCATCTCTCCTTTGGCGGTGATAAGCAGATGGACGTGTTCGGCGGCGTCTGGTGCGGGTATGTGGACAAGCTTCGTGAGGGGCTTTCCGTCATCACGCCGGAGGACACCACGGTGCTGCTCGGCGATCTGTCATGGGCGCTCGATCTGGACAGCGCACGGGAGGATTTTGCCTTTATCAGCGCGATTCCGGGCAGAAAAATTATCCTCAAGGGCAACCACGACTACTGGTGGACGACGGCGACGAAGTTCTACAAATTCTGCGAGGAAAGCGGCTTTGAAAACCTTTGGATGCTGAACAACAACTGCTACTACTATGAGGATATCGCCCTGTGCGGTACGCGCGGGTGGTTCTTTGAGGAGGACGCAGCGGCCGGAAGCCACGCGGACAAAATCTTCAAGCGCGAGCTGATCCGGCTGGAGACCTCGCTCAAGGCGGCGGGGGAGAGCGAGAAAATCTGCTTCCTGCATTATCCGCCGCGCTACCGCGGCTATGAGTGCCCCGAGATTCTGCGGCTTTTGAAGCAGTATCACGTGTCGCAGTGCTGCTACGGCCATCTCCACGGCGATAGCCATAAGCTTGCCATCGAGGGCGGCTTTGACGGGGTGGATTTTCGCCTTTGCGCAGCGGACTTTATAAAATTTCGCCCGCTTCGCCTGAAATAGTGAAAAATAGCTTGTATTTTCGGAATTTATCTGATAAAATAATTCGGCTCAATACAGAAATAATGCGCGCTGCGCGATCTATAGGAGGACAAACCAATGAATGTTAAGAGCGTAGAGAAAGAAACGACCCGTGCGAAGGTAGTTGTGGAGATCAGCAAGGCGGAGCTTGAGCCGAGCCTCAACAAGGCCTTTCTGAAGTATCGCAAGAACATCTCCATCCCCGGCTTCCGCAAGGGCAAGGCGCCCCGCGCGATCGTTGAGGCTGCCTATGGCAAGCACGTTTTCTACGAAGATGCCATCGAAGAAATCTTCCCCCAGCTCTATAAGGATCATATTCTGACGCAGGACATGAAGCCTGTCGGCAAGCCCGAAATCGCCGATATGACCATCGGTGAGGACGACGGCGTGACGCTGACCGTCGCGACCGACCTGTACCCCGAGGTCACCCTCGGCCAGTACAAGGGTCTCGAGGTCGAGAAGACCGAGGCGAAGGTCACCACCGACGAGGTCGACGCAGAGATCGACCGCATGGCGCAGAACGTCGCCCGTATTTCCACGGTCGACCGCGCCGCGCAGGAAGGCGACACCGCGGTGATCGACTTTGAAGGCTTCAAGGACGGCGTGGCCTTCGAAGGCGGCAAGGGAGAAGACTACGAGCTGCGTCTCGGCTCGCATTCCTTTATTCCCGGCTTCGAGGAGCAGGTCGTCGGCATGTCCGCCGGTGACGAGAAGGAAATCAACGTGACCTTCCCCGAAAACTATCACGAAAAGTCCCTCGCCGGTGCGCCGGTCGTCTTCAAGGTCAAGGTGCACGAGGTCAAGGAGACTGTCGTTCCCGAAAAGGACGACGAGTTTGTCAAGGACGTTTCCGAGTTTGACACGATGGACGAGCTGCGCGCCGACATCGAAAAGCGCGTTCTTGAGCAGAAGCAGTCCGGCATCGACCGCGCGTTTGAAAACGCGGCGATCGAAAAGGCCGTTGCCAACATGACCGTCGAGATTCCCGACAGCATGGTCGACGAGGAGCTGGACAACGAGCTTGAGCGCATGGACTATGAGCTGCGCGCACAGGGCGCCTCCCTGCAGGCCTATGCACAGATGATGGGCGGCAACATGGACGCCATCCGGACGAGCCTCCGTCCCAATGCGCTCAACACCGTGAAGACCAACGTGATGCTCAACGCAATTGTCGACGCGGAGAACATTGAGGTTTCCGACGAAGAGTGCGAGGAAGAATACAAGAAGCTGGCCGAGTCCTATCAGATGGACGTAGAAAAGGTCAAGGGGCTTGTTGATATCAAGGGCGACCTTCAGATTCGCAAGGCTGCGAAGCTGGTTGCGGAAAGCGCAGTCGCCGTCGCTCCCAAGACGGAGGAATAAACTTCCAGCGGAGCGGTTATACTGGAACGGAGCGGCGCGTGGCGGGCCTTGCGGCCGTCATCCCGCTCCGCTCATTCCAATGCGAAAGGAGTTTTCCATATGAGTTTGGTTCCCTATGTCGTAGAGCAGACCAGCCGCGGCGAGCGTTCCTACGATATTTTCTCCCGTCTGCTGAATGACCGGATCATTTTCCTCTCCGAGGAGGTCAATGACACCACGGCCAGCCTGAACGTGGCCCAGATGCTTTATCTGGAAGCACAGGA
>CAKUNB010000080.1 GCA_934668285.1 uncultured Oscillospiraceae bacterium
AAGAAGGACAGGTACTTGGTGATCGCAGCAGTCAGCGTGGTCTTGCCATGGTCGATGTGACCAATGGTGCCGATGTTTACGTGCGGCTTGGTTCTTTCAAATTTCTGCTTTGCCATTGAAAAAATCCTCCTGTTTGATTTATGAATGGTAAATAAAATTTTTGAATTGCTCACCTACCACTATACACTAAAAAGCGAATATTGGCAAGTAGTTTTTTCAGTAAGAGCCGTGTTTTTCCACGATTTCCTGCTGAATATTTTTCGGCAGCTCAATATAGTGGCTGGGTTCCATGGAATACTGGCCGCGGCCCTGCGTGCGGCTTCTCAGATCCGTCGCATAGCCGAACATCTCGGAAAGCGGGACGTTCGCGTCGATCTGCGTCGAGCCGTTTCTCGGCTCCATGCCGAGAATATTGCCGCGCCGCGAGGAAATATCGCCGATGACATCGCCGGTATATTCCTCCGGAACGATAACGCTGACCTTCATGATCGGCTCAAGAATGACCGGCTGCGCCTTGCGGCAGGCCTCCTTGAAGGCCATCGAGCCGGCGATCTTGAAGGCAAGCTCGGACGAGTCGACCTCATGATACGAGCCGTCGTACAGCGTGACCTTAACGTCAACGACCGGGAAGCCGGCAAGCACACCGGCGGTCATTGCGCCCTGAATACCCTGATCGACCGCAGGAATGTATTCCTTCGGGATCGCGCCGCCGGTGACCGCGTTGATGAACTCATAGCCCTTGCCGCTTTCATTCGGCTCGAGCTTGATCTTCACGTGGCCGTACTGGCCCTTGCCGCCGGACTGACGGGCGTACTTCATGTCCACATCGGCCTTGCCGCGCACGGTTTCCTTGTAGGCGACCTGCGGCGCGCCGACGTTGGCCTCGACCTTGAACTCCCTGAGGAGGCGATCAACGATGATCTCAAGGTGAAGCTCGCCCATACCGGCGATAATGGTCTGACCGGTTTCGGTATCGGTGTAGGTCTTGAAAGTCGGATCCTCCTCGGCCAGCTTCATGAGCGCGATGCCCATTTTCTCCTGCCCCGCCTTGGTTTTCGGCTCAATGGCGACGCGGATGACCGGCTCGGGGAATTCCATGGATTCGAGGACGATGGGGTGCTTCTCGTCGCAGAAGGTATCGCCCGTGGTGGTGTTTTTCACACCGACGACGGCGGCGATGTCGCCGGAATACACCGTCTCAATGTCCTCGCGGTGGTTGGCGTGCATCTGCATGATTCTTCCGAGGCGCTCTCTGGTGCCCTTGGTGGAGTTGAGAACGGTCGTTCCCTTGTTCACCGTGCCGGAGTAAACGCGGAAGAAGCAGAGCTTGCCGACAAAGGGGTCGGTTGCGATCTTGAACGCCAATGCGGAAAAGGGGGCGCTGTCGTCCGCAGGACGGAACTCCTCCTCGTCCGTTTTTGGATTCACGCCAGAGATGCCCTTCTTGTCCAGAGGGGACGGCATGTAATCCACGATGGCATCCAGCAGCTCCTGAACGCCCTTGTTCTTATAGGATGTGCCACAGGTAACGGGGATCATATGCACAGCGATCGTCGCGTTGCGGATCGCGGCGCGGATTTTCTCCGCGGGGATCTTGTCGCCGTTGAGGAACAGCTCCATGATTTCGTCATCCTGATCGGAGACGGCCTCGAGCAGCTTCTCATGGTACTCCTGCGCAAGGTCGCGGAGGTCTTCGGGAATTTCTTCCTCGCGGACGTCCTTGCCCAGCTCATCGTAGAAGACATTCGCCTTCATCTTGATCAGGTCAATGACGCCCTTGAAGTCCGCTTCTGCGCCGATCGGCAGCTGGATCGGGACGGCGTTACATTTGAGCCGATCGTGCATCATGTTGAGAACATTGAAGAAATCGGCGCCCATGATGTCCATCTTATTGACATAGACCATCCGCGGCACGTTGTATTTGTCAGCCTGTCGCCAGACTGTTTCGGTCTGCGGCTCAACGCCGCCCTTGGCGCACAGCACGGTAACCGCGCCGTCGAGCACTCTCAGGCTGCGCTCGACCTCAACGGTGAAGTCAACGTGGCCCGGCGTGTCGATAATGTTAATGCGGCAATTGTGCCAGAAGCAGGTCGTCGCGGCGGACGTGATCGTGATGCCGCGCTCCTGCTCCTGCTCCATCCAGTCCATGACGGCATTGCCCTCGTGGGTCTCGCCCAGCTTGTAGGTGCGGCCGGTGTAGAACAGGATGCGCTCGGTCGTGGTGGTCTTGCCTGCGTCGATGTGCGCCATGATACCGATATTTCTTGTATTCTCAAGAGAATATTGTCTCGGCATTCAGTAACTCCTTTTTTGTTACCAGCGGAAATGGGAGAACGCCTTGTTGGCTTCTGCCATCTTGTGGGTATCCTCGCGCTTCTTGACAGAGGCGCCGGTATTGTTGCAGGCATCCATGATCTCGCCTGCGAGACGTTCCTTCATGGTCTTTTCGCTGCGCTTACGGGAGTAAGCGGTGATCCAGCGCAGACCCAAAGTCTGACGACGCTCGGGACGGACCTCCAGAGGAACCTGATAGGTCGCGCCGCCGACACGACGGGACTTGATTTCCAGGGAAGGCATGATGTTTTCCATCGCCTGCTGGAAAGCTTCCAGACCGTTTTTGCCGGTCTTCTGCTCAACGATTTCAAACGCACCGTAGACGACACGCTGGGCAACGCCCTTCTTGCCGTCGAGCATGATGCTGTTGACGAGCTTAGTTACCAGAGTGGAGTGATAGACAGGATCCGGAAGGACCTCTCTCTTGGGAACATTACCTCTTCTGGGCACTTTGCTTCCCTCCTTCATAAAATGATTTCATAGGTACTTCGATAGGCCGAACCTATCGTTTTGTGCCTGCCAAGAGTTTCCCATACATTAAGAAATATATAAAAAACGCATGGCAAGGCGGGGTGCCTTGCTCTTGCAGGCAAAGCTGCCCGCAATTCAGGCGTAGGGTCGCGA
Source organism: uncultured Oscillospiraceae bacterium (assembly GCA_934668285.1). Taxonomy (GTDB): domain Bacteria; phylum Bacillota; class Clostridia; order Oscillospirales; family Oscillospiraceae; genus JAZOXB01. The sequence goes on from CAKUNB010000080.1 coordinate 2,959, forward strand.
TTACTTCTTCTTGGCCTTCGGGCGCTTCTGACCGTACTTGGAACGGCTCTGCATACGGCCCTGAACACCCTGCGTGTCGAGCGTACCACGGATGATGTGGTAACGGACGCCGGGGAGGTCCTTAACACGGCCGCCGCGGATCAGCACGACGGAGTGCTCCTGCAGGTTGTGGCCGACACCGGGGATGTAGGCGGAAACCTCGTAGCCATTGGTCAGGCGAACACGGGCGATCTTACGAAGCGCGGAGTTCGGCTTCTTCGGGGTGGTGGTACGAACTGCGGTGCAGACGCCTCTCTTCTGGGGAGATGCAAGATCGGTAGCGCGGTTCTTCAGGGTGTTGAGGCCCTTCTGCAGAGCGGGAGCCGTGGACTTGTAGGTGGCCTGCTCTCTGCCTTTTCTGACCAACTGATTAAAAGTAGGCATGTTGTTCTCCTTTCTTTTGAATTCCGCTTGTTACAGCGTTTATATTATCCCGAAATATTGTTAAAATATTCCGTAGGATACAAAAGAATCAAATCATCGCCGCAGCGGCGGCGGGAACCGGGATACTGCAAGCTGTACCGAGCTGCTGCATCGTTGCAACAAAGACTACGGTGACGTCGCTCTCTCGGCACTGGCGGACGATCGGCTCCGTCAGCAAAGGGTCTGCGTCCTCGGCAATAAACACGGTTTTCGCCTTGCCCGCAGCTAATGCCTTGCGCAGCTGCTTGATCCCAACGACCTTCTCGGCGGCCTTTAAATCATCAAGCACGATGAAACTAACACCTCCGGCATTGCCAGAAATCTATGCTCACGCGATTAAAGATTATAGCAGAATTCACGAAAACTGTCAATCATTTTTGAGCGTTTTGCCAAAAAAATTTTCCATTTTCCGCTCTCTCCCAACAAAAATCACCCCATTTCCAGCCGCACAGTCAATAGATGCCGTAGGGGCGCTCATCGAGCGCCCGCCCCGCGCGGCAGCGCCTTGGCTCCCTCTCTGAGGGAGCTGGCACGCCGCAGGCGTGACTGAAGGAGTCTCCGCGCCCGCAGGCGCAGGTCGCGGGATGGCAAGCACCAGAATTGAAGGTGCCTGCACGAGATTGCCACGTCGCTCCGCTCCTCGCAATGACAAACATGAGAGCCAGCAGCATCACAACAACATTGCCGGAGACTTTTTGACACACCAAAACACCATCCGTGTTCACAACCAAAGAATCAAAAAGCCAAAGGTGTTCAAAAAGTGTACTTTTTGACACCCCTTCGTCAGCGGCTTTTCTGGTGCCCATTTTACACGTTATCAGCGAAAACTGCAACCGGTTTTAACAATTTTTAATGTTTTCGGGAGGTGTTCAAAAAGTACACGTTTTGAACACCCTCCGCCAACGGCTTTTTGATTCGTCTGCCCACCGGCCTGCTCCGGAAAATGAAAAGCCCCCGGCGCCGCAAGGCGTTGGGGGCTTTTGAGCGAGTTATTTGAAGCGGATGGGGATGCCTTTTAGGTGGAGGGGGTTGATTTGCAGGACGGCGGGATCGCCGGGCTTGCAGGGCACAGCGGTGACGTCGACGGCGATGTGGAGCATGCCGATCGCGCCGATCACCGGACAGCGCTTGCCGCCGATCTCGACGGTCACGCGGCGGCGGTGCAGGAGCTGCTTGACAGCAGAAAGCCCCGAACGCAGGCAATCGGCGGCGCGGGACATATCGGGGCGGCAGCTGACATTGAAGCCGTGGTACCAGCCGACCGGCAGAACGGCAACCGGCGTGTCACGTTTCGCGCGCCAGATTGCGCCGTAGCCAGTCGTATGTCCGGCGGGCAGGGTGCGAACGGCGTCGATCTGCGTCTGCACATAGCCCACCGGTTGCAGCTCCGTTTTGAAGGGCATCCTGCCGAGCAGGGCCGAGCCGAGGCGGACCGCGTCGCAGTGCATCTCCGGAAAACGCAGGAAGGCCGCCGAATTGCAGCAATGCACCATACCGGTTTCCAGCCCCGCCGCGTGCAGTCCGTCGATGACGCGCCGAAACGCCGCGAACTCCTGCCGCGTCAGCGCCTCGTCGGAGAAGGCGCAGTTAAAATGCGTATAAATCCCGCCGAAGGTCAAGCAGCTCATGCTCCGATACAGGGCAATGATTTCGTCAAGCTGCTCCGGCAGGAAGCCAAAGCGGCCCATGCCGGTGTCAATTTTAAGATGCACCTCGGCCATATCCGCGCGGGTGGCCGCGATATCGTTGATGCACTTGGCCGCAGCGGTGGAGCCGACGGTCAGGATCACGTTCGCATCGAGCAGACGGCCAAGCTCCTCGCGCTGCACCGTTTCGCGCAGCATGAGAATCGGCTCGGTTTCAAAGCCGTTCTGCCGCAGCTGCTCCGCCTCGCGCACCTCGGTGACGCAAAAATGGGTAATCCCGTTCTCGCGCAGCGCCTCGGCCAGCGGCAGCACGCCCAGTCCGTAGCCGTCGCCCTTGACAACCGCCCAGATCGGGACGGTACCGGCGCGCTTTTGCAGTTTTTTCACATTTTCTGCAAGGACATCCCGACTGACGATATACGTTGTCATAGCTCACGCATCCTTTTTCCCGCGATTTTTGATTCGGTACAGCTTCGCCGCAAGGCTCTTATAGGCAAGGCTGCCTTTTTCCGCAATGAAATAGATCAGCCGGTTCTGGACGTAGTCATACTCGCCGACGAACTCGGTGAACTCCCCATGGAAGCCCTGCTTGAAGCGGTAGAGGCCGTAGTGCGGATTGTCTTCGGAAATGTCGCCGGAAACGCCGCGGAAATCATACACGCGGCAGCCGGTTTCAATTGCCCACTGGATCATGCGCCACTGGAGCAGATAGTTCGGCATCAGGTTCCGGTATTCGTTCGACGACGCGCCGTAGAGATACCAGACCTTATCGCCGTAATGAATGGCCAGCGTGCCGGCAATGGGCTTGCCCTCGTAAAACGCCATATAGAGGCGGCATTTTTCGCCGAGATTGTCCAGCATTGCGGAAAAATACTCCGGCGGGCGGGTCGCAAAATTATCGCGCAGGCCGGTTTCGACCATGATGCGCGCAAAGTCGGCCACCATTTCCTTGCCGCAGATGCGCACCTCGACGCCCTTCTTCGTTGCAAGGCGGATATTATAGCGCCACTTCTGATGGAAGGAGGCCAGAATTTCGTCCTCGCTGCGGCCGTTCAGGTAGAGACGGAAAACATAGCGCGGCTGGATGGCCTCGAAATTCTTGCCGGTATGGCGCGTGCGGAAGCCGTTATCCTCCAGCATTTTGACAAATTCCGTCTGATCGGACGGCACATCGGGGTCAATTTTGATGACATAGGCCTTCTCCTGCGCGGCCAGCGCCTTCGATGCCGTCATCAGCTCGTCAAAGGTCGCGCGGTCATCCAGATCGCAGACCGGCCCGCGGCAGGCATACATCATATTGCGGTGCACAAACGGCATGTTACGAATCAGAAAGGCCACGCTGCCGCGAATCGCGCCCTGCGCATCGCGGCAGACAATCGCCTTCCATGACCACGCGGGCTTCTGCTTTGCCCAGAGGCTGCTCTGCGCAAAATGGCCCTTCGGATGCCCCTGCACGAAGGACTCGTACTCCGCCAAGGTTTTTTCGGTCACAAGTTCGGTCATAGTCCGTATCTCCAATTCTTCTCCCCGCAGCACGCGGAGAGCTTATCCATATCATTCCATGCTAATTGTAGCACAATCCGCCGGACTTTGCAACAAGGATAGCAAAAGGGCTGCTCCGAAATTCACGGAACAGCCCATTGTGCTTTTTTAACTTACACCAACTCGATGATCGCCATTTCAGCTGCATCGCCGCGGCGGGCGCCGAGGCGGACGACTCTGGTGTAGCCGCCGTTGCGGTCGGCATACTTCGGAGCGGTCTCCTTGAACAGCTTGTGCGCAACATCTTCCTTCGTGATATAGGAAAGCGCCTTGCGGTAGGCGGCGAGATCGCCCTTCTTGCCGAGGGTGATCATCTTCTCCACGACCGGCTGCACTTCCTTTGCACGGCAGAAGGTAGTTTCGAGCTTGCCGTTGTCAAGCAGATCGGTGGTCAGCTGACGAAGCATCGCCTTGCGCTGATCGCTGGTTCTGCCGAGCTTACGGGTTCCAAACATTCGTATTTCCTCCTTCTTTGAAAGGTCAAACTTTAGTTGTTATTGCCGGACTCCTCCGTCGCCAGAGACAGTCCCATCATGGCCAGCTTGTTCTGCACCTCATCGAGCGACTTCTTGCCCATGTTGCGGACCTTCATCATTTCCTCCGGCGTCTTATTGATCAGATCGCGGACGGTGTTGATGTTGGCGCGCTTGAGGCAGTTGAAGCTACGGACGGAAAGGTCAAGCTCCTCGATGGTCAGCTTCAGTGCGGGGG
>CAKUNB010000081.1 GCA_934668285.1 uncultured Oscillospiraceae bacterium
GTCCACGCCCGCGTGGTACCACTGCGTCCAGTCAAGGTCGGCAAACCGTGCGCTCGGGCAGTCCGCCCCACCGCCGCAGGTCTGCTGCACCTCGCGCAGGCCGCAGCGCGTGCAGACGCCGTCCTGATAGCTATGGCCGGTTGCCAGAAGGGTCGTTCGGGAAACGACAGTGCCGCAGGCCTTGCAGATCACGCGGATGCTCCCGCTGCTGACGCAGCTCGGCAGGGTCGTCTCCTCCCGCGTGTACAGATGGCCGGTGGGCGGGAAGCTCTTGTACGACAGCGTCTCGCCGCAGAGGGTGCAAACCACCTTCTCGCTGCCCGCCGCCGTGCAGGTCGCCGCCGTTACGGTGCGCTCCGTCTGCTCATGCCCGCAGACCTCGCGGATGACCAGCCGGTACATGCGTACCGTGCCCTCGGGTGAGGACACCGTCAGTCTCACGCTGTCCGTCTCCGGCGGCAGCGTCAGGCTGTTCTTCGTCTGCAAAACGCCGTTGACGGCGAGCCGCAGGCCGCTGCCGAGCGTCCAGCGCAGGGTCAGCGCGGAATCGGACGGCTCGATCAGGCGGTACTCCGTGATCTCCGGCTGAAACACCGGCCAGAGCGTCTTTCCGTCCACGCGCAACGCCTCTAATTCCGCAGCCGCAGGCATTTCGCTCACCGCGGCGGCAGCAAAGAGCACGTGGACGGTCGTCGCAGTCGTCATGAGCTGATTGGGCGTGTACCCAACAAAAAGTCCGTCCGGATCGGCCTGCGTTCCCCAGCCGTTGCGATTTGCCTCCGGCCAGCCCTTGGGATAGCCGCCGGACAGTGGTTCCTTCGGCCCCTCCCACGCGGCGGAATAATAGCCGTCGCTCAGAACCGCCTTCGCCAGAATTTTCGAGGCCGTGATGTCAAGAATTTCGCGCCACCGCGCGCTGACGGCCTCAGTCTGCACCAGCTCCCGCGCGAACAACCCGAGGAACATCGTGTTGCTCCACGCGTCGCGGTCGTTGCACAGCGCACTGCCGTTGGTCGTTTCAAAAAGCGCAATGCCCTCCGCCGTAGCCTTGGCCTTTTCGGCATTTCCGAGGCGATCATTCAGCACCGCCATGCAGAGATTGCCGCCGAGATAGGTGCAGGAGCTGCCCTCGGCGATTGCATAGGGCGCGTCGAGCCCCTCCGCGCCGTCGGCGGTGACGGACATACTGTAGAGTCCGTCGGCGCGGCGGAGATTGTTTTCGATGCCCTCGTAGATGCTCAGGCTGCGTGCGTGAAGCGTCTCGTCTCCGGTCTGGCGGTACAGCTCATCGCCCGCCAGCGCCAGTGCTGCCGCATAGATGGACTTTGCCTCGCGGCTGCCGTTCTCCCACAGGCCGCCGCCAAGCTGCTCGTCGTAGAAGCAGATATACGTGTTATGAAATAAACTCTCGGCATAGCGCAGGCACGTCTCCGCCTCGTCCGTCCGCCCGAGCGCGCGGTTGTAGCGGCAGCCGAGCAGGAGCGCCCAGACGCACCGGCCGCACGCGTCCACGGTATCCGCGTCGCTGACGGCAGTCAGCGCCTCCTCGGAGCAGGACGTGAGGAAGAAATTTACGGTGTTGGCGATCCGCTCCGCCGTTTTCCGGTACGCCTCGGAGGTCTCGCCGCAGTACTGCGCGTAGGTGTCCATCGCCATGAGCGCAGCGGCGCAGTCCGCAAGGCTGCCCGCGCCCTCGACGTGGACCGTCCGTCCCGTGTTAGTCGTCGTCCCGTCTACCATGCCGCAGGCAACCGGCTTGAGCCGCTCCTCGGACGCGAGAAGGAAGTTTTTCATCAGATCATCATACGCCGTTTCGGCAGCGGCTGCAACGTCCGCCTCCACCGGCGGGAGAGAAAGCCAGACGCAGTCAAACCGCGTGGCCGTGTGCTCGGTGGCAAAGCCGGCGTAGTACAGCCCCGTAACCGGCAGTTCAAAGGAGCCTTCGTCGGTATAGCCGCAGTTACCGGCGACCGTGAGATAAATCAGGCTTGAGGCGATCCTGTCAAAGCGGAAATTCAGCGAGGTATCGGGCAGCCGCTGCCGCCCGAGCGTGTAAAGCTCGGTCCACGTGCCGTTTTCTGCGGTGGTCAGCGCCTCCACCGTCACGCTTGTCTCGCCCGACCGGTATTCATAGGTCAGCCTGACCATCGGCCTTTTCTGCTCGTCCAGAAGCTGCACGCGGCTCACGGCGTAGCCGTCGTTTTCGGTGTGCAGCGGCGTGAGGCGGACATTAAAGCTCCAATTTCCCCTGAACCGCCGCTCGACATAGACTGCGGAGGCCGCGCCGTCCGCCGCGTCGCTCTGCGCCCAGAGGCCGTCCTCGGCCGAGCGGCCGCTCGTCCAGCGCCCCCGATCCCCGCTGCCGCCGTCAAAGAAAAACTCGTTCCCCTCCGGCAGCACCGTCTGCACACCCGAGGCCGCCAACACACAAGGCATCCCCGCCAACACCACCGCCACTACCAACAGGACAGCAATCCCGCGTTTCATCTTTTTCTCTCCTTCAAAGCCGTCATAGGCAGTCTTAAAATTATAGTACCGCATCGGAGCCTTCCTGTCAATACATCGGCTTGACCGGCGGCGGTTTTTCTGCTAGAATACAGACAGGAGCGAGTGCATATTGCAGAAAGGAGGCCCCCGCATGAAGCTGTTTCGTTATGACGGTACGCTGATGCAGGGGCTGCTGCGCCTTGGCGACCTGATTTTGCTGAATCTGCTGTTTCTTCTGTGCAGTCTGCCGGTCGTCACGCTCGGCGCCTCTGCGGCGGCGATGTACACCGTCGCGTTTCACCGCCTCGACGGAAACGGCAGCTCCATCTGCAGGCAGTTTTTTGCCGCGTTTCGGGCGAACTTCAAAAAGGCCACGCCCGAATGGCTGATCATGCTGGCGCTCGCCGCGCTGCTGTATGCGGATTTCTGCATTCTTCTGCCGATGGACTTCACCGGCAAGATTGCCGTCGAGGTGCTGTTCATCATCTCGCTGGTGCTCTATCTGGCGACGCTGCTTTTCCTGTTCCCGCTGCAGGCGTACTTTGAAAACACCGTCGGGGGAACGCTGAAAAACGCCTTTGCGCTCGGCCTTGCCCGGCTGCCGCAGAGCCTTCTGCTGCTGGTGCTCAACGGCATTCCGCTGATCGTGTTCTATTTCAGCGCGGCGCTGTTTATCCGGCTCATTCCGCTCTGGCTGCTGCTCGCCTCCGCCCTTCCGGCTCAGCTCGGCGCGCGGCTTTTCCTGCGCATCTTCAAAAAGCTGACACCGAACGAGGAACAATAACATAACGGCAAAAGGGGGTCAAGCCGTGTGGCTTGACCCCCTTGGTGTATTTCGCTCAGTCAATATTTTCGATCAGGCCGTAGCCGCCGTCGTTTCTCTTGTAGACCACCGCAAACGCGCCGCCGTTTTCCTCGTCCTTGAAGGCAAAGAAGTTATGCTCCAGCAGGTTCATCTGCAGGATGGCCTCCTCGCGGGTCATGGGCTTCATCGGGAACTGCTTGAAGCGCACGATCTCGAAGCTGCCTTCCTCCTCCGTCTCCGGAGCAAAGGACGTGACCTCCGCAGTGCGAACAAACGCATCCTGCCGCAGGCGGCGGGCAAGGCGGGTCTTGTTCTTGCGGATCTGGCGTTCCATCGTTGCGACCGCCGCGTCGATCGACGCATACATATCGCTCGTGGACTCGCTGGCGCGGAAATAGGTATTCGCGGCGTGGACCGTAATTTCGACCTTATTACGATCCTTTTCTACAGAAAAGGCGACAAGCGCTTCCGCATCGTCGCGGAAGAACCGCTCCAACTTCATTACCTTCTTTTCGGCATAGGCATGAACGCTGGCGGGCAGACTGACTTTTTTCTCGGTAAACTGGAATTTCATGGTCGTCGCTCCTTTCGTGTTATAAAGGGTTTCCCCACTTCCAGTATACCACAAATTCTGAAAATTTCAAGTGTCTTCGTCCGGCTTTGTGAGAAGCTGATCCATAATTGACTTGTAAACCATCTCGGCACGCGCTGTGAAGGCGCGGGCGAGACGGTAGGCCTGCTTCTGCGTGGGGGCCATCAGCTCCATCTGCAAAAGGTTGCTGACCTCGTCGTTGAGGGTCATCCGAACCGAATAGTCGCCGTTCTCGCGCGGCGTGATCTCGGTTTTGACAAAGCTGCTGCGGCGGACGGCGTCGTTAAAGCGCTCAACGGCCGCCTTCGCCCGCTGCATCACGGGAAAGGCAATCGCGTCCTCCGTAACCGCACAGGCCTCCTTGCCCTTTTCAGTGATGACGAAGCGGCCGTTCTCCACTTCCTCCAGGTGGCCGCTTTCGACCATATCCGGCACGGCCTGCGCCAGGTCGAAATAGCTCAGGCAGTCGTCCTGATACGCCAGCTCGTAAATCTTTTGCAAATCAACCGGATACAGCACCCGATTCATAATGAACAAGATCAGAATCTTGACATCCAGCATGTCGTGAATAAACCCTTTTTCCATCGTAACCGCTCCTCATACTGATTCTTGATTAAAAAATTTAATCAAGAATCCCGTGTGCTGCGCACACGCGCATCGTGCGAACGCACGATGCGCCGTCTCATGCAGAATCTGACGCGCCTTTGGCGCTATAAAAAGCTTTTCAAGCTTTTTAACAGATTCTAGTATCATTCCCTTTCCCGGGAAATATATTATAACGTACATCGGCACGGAAGACAACACCTTTTGCACCATTTTCGGAAAAAATGAATACGCTGGGGAGAAAGGAAGTGGCGTTATGAAGGCGAATGTAATCGGCGGCGATGCGCGCAGCGGCTGGTGCGCGGAGGCGCTGCGTGCGGCGGGGTGGACGGTCAGCCCGCTCGGCGTTCCGGCGCAGGCGGACACGCCGCCGGACGCCTCGGCGGAGGTGGTCGTGCTCCCCTTTCCCTCGTTCGACGGCGAGCTGCTGCGCGGACCGGCAAAGCTTTCCGTCCGCGTGCTTTTGGAGCAGGTCGCAGCGGGGCAGCGCGTGTTCGGCGGCTGCTTCGGCATCTGGCGGGAGACGCTGGCCGCGCGCGGCTGCACCGTCCGCGATCTCTACGGCGCGGAGCCGCTGACGACCGCCAACGCCGTCCCGACCGCCGAGGGCGCGATTGCCCTTGCCATGCAAGAAAGCTCTGTTACGCTGCACGGCGCGCGTTGTCTCGTTATAGGCTTCGGCCGCATCGGCAAGGTGCTGGCGCAGAAGCTGCGCGCGCTGTCGGCGCAGGTCACCGTGAGCGTGCGCCGTGCGGGCGATCAGGGGCTGGCCGAGGCGCTGGGGCTGGACTCGGAGCAAACCGGCATCTATGCGCACGGCCTGAAACAGTACGACTTCGTGTTCAACACCGTGCCCGCGCCGGTGCTGAGCGCCGCGCAGCTGCGGCAGCTTTCGCCGGAGTGCGTGCTCATCGACCTCTCCTCCGCGCTCTACGGCATCGCGCCGGAGCTTTGCGCGGAGGCCGGTGTGCGCTGCCGCTATGCGCCGGGTCTGCCCGGAAAATGCGCCCCGAAAACCGCCGGAACGCTCTATGCCCGGCAAATTCTATCGGAATGCGAGGAACTTTCATGAAACCGCAAATCGGATATGCCCTGACCGGCTCCTTCTGCACCTTTCAGAAATCGCTGCGGGCGCTCGCGGCGCTGACGCAGGACTACGATGTCCATCCGATCTTTTCCGACGCAGCCTATCAGTCGGACACCCGCTTCGGCGCGGCGGCCGATTTTATCGAGCAGGTCGAATCGCTCTGCGGCCGCGCGATTCTCCACACGCCGCAGCAGGTCGAGCCGCTTGGGCCGAAAGCGCCGCTCGATCTGCTGATCGTCGCGCCCTGCACCGGCACAACGCTCGGCAAGCTGGCAAACGGCCTTGCCGATACGCCGGTGACCTTCGCCTGCAAGGCGCATCTGCGCAACGCGCGGCCGATCCTTCTGGCCGTGTCCACAAACGACGGTCTTTCCGGCGCGGCGGAGAATCTCGGGCGGCTGCTCAACCGGCGGCACTACTATTTCGTCCCCTTCGGGCAGGACAGCCCGCACGGAAAGCCCTACAGCCTCGTGGCGGACTTCGAAAAGCTCCCCGCGGCGGCGCGGCTGGCGCTGCGCAGCGAGCAGATGCAGCCAATTCTGTTATAGGTCTTGCATCTGCGTCAAATTTTCGGTATAATGGTCGTGTCATAGAAAAAGAACGGAGGATACGGTCATGCCGAAATTCAGCATCATTATCCCGATCTATAATGTGGAAGCCTATCTGCGCAAGTGCGTCGAATCCATTCTGGCGCAGACCTGTCAGGACTTTGAGCTGCTGCTCGTCGACGACGGCTCGCCCGACGGCAGTGGCAAGCTCTGCGACGAATTCGCCGCCGCCTCGCCGCTGGTGCGCGCCGTTCATCAGACCAACGGCGGCGCGGGCGCGGCGAGAAATCACGGCATCTCCCTCTCCACGGGGGACTATCTGCTGTTCGTCGACGGCGACGATTATCTGGAGCCGAACCTGCTGGCCGACCTGAGCGCCGCAATGGCTAAAACGGACGCCGATCTGTATCTGTTCGGCGCAATCGTCGAGCGCGACGGGAAAAAGGTCGGCGAGCTGCACGAGCGCGTTCCGGTCGGAAAGCTCTGTAACGGTGCGGATGCGCCGGAGCTGTTTTTCGGCATCATGGCCCCGTGGAACCGCGCCTATCGCCGCACGCTCTTTACGGAGAACAACATCTCCTTTGCCACGAAGGTCTGGTACGAGGACATCCGCGTGGTGACGAAGCTCAACGCCGTCGCCAAATCCGCGCTGCGGCTCGAGGGCGCGTACTATCACTATCTGCAGCGCGACGGCAGCGCCATGAACAACAAGAATGCCGCCCGCAACGCGGAGATCATTGCCGCGTTTGACGACATTCTTTCTTGGTACGAGGCGCACGGCCTGCTCGACCGCTTCCGCAACGAGCTGACCTTCCTCGCCATCGAGCATCTGCTGATCGCCGCGACGGTGCGCGTGCTGCTCATCGACCGGCGCAGCCCGCTGATCGGGCAGTTCCGCGCCTACATGGAGCAGCATTTCCCCGACTTCCGCACAAACCCCCACCTGCCCCTCCTCGACAGCAACCGCCGCCTGATCTACCGCCTGCTTTTGCACCGCCACTACACCACCGTCCGCCTGATCTTCCGCGTAAAAAACCGTCTGAGATAACAAAAAGGCCGGAGCAGAGTCCCCTCCTCTGCTC
>CAKUNB010000082.1 GCA_934668285.1 uncultured Oscillospiraceae bacterium
GCCGTACACGGCGGTCAGCGTTTGGGTCGCGGACTGTCCGCTGCTTTTCAGGATATCGGCGGCATCGTTTGCGCTGCCGTTGGCAAGGAGCTGAATAACGATATCCTCGCGCTCGGTATTCTGGCAGTTCCAGTGCTTGAACACCGTTACCTCATTTTCCGCCGCGCGGTTTTCAACGGTCAGCAGGCCGCGGTCGTAGTCAGCATAGGACACCGGCGTCGTAATGCCGATGTCACGGTCGCGAACGCCGTTGCCGTCAGCGTCGGTCAGGTAGCCGATGGTAACGTCGCCGACGAGCGCATAACCGTCCGGTGCGGTGATCTCGCGGACCGTAATATCGCCCATGTCATAGGCAAAGCCGCTGGTGGAAACATTTGTGTAGCCGCTGCAGGTCAGCGTACTGTATTCGCCGCCGCCGTGGCTGTTGTAGGTATAAAGGCCGGTTGCCGCATCAAAGTCGAAGGTCATCAGCTCTCCGTTCTGGAAAAACTGGAATACGGCGCCTGCCAGCGAACGGCCTGTTGCGGCGTCCTCCTTTTTCAGCATCAGAGAGTTCGCGTGGAAGTAGATGTTGTTGAATTCCACGCGCAGCCATTCGGGATTATCGAGATCCGTCGCGTAGGTGATGCCTTTTACGGTGATGCTTGCGCCCATACCGGAGGAGGATTGGTTCAGCGCCGAGGAGTCCACAACGACCCATTCGGCGTAATCCGCCATATTCTCCAGAGTGGGCGGATATTCCGTGACGGTCCAGGGCTCATTGTAGTCCACGTCACCAAACTCCCATAGGAACGTGCGGTCATTGCCGTCGCCGTCGTCGATCGGTGTGAGCCAGCCGGTAATCTGTGCGGCGGTAAGACTGTGTGCGGCAAGAATGCGGCTCTTTTCCTCCTCCGACGGCGGGGTGATCGTCATAATATAACGCTTCGTTTCCTTCTCATTGACGGCGTGGATGTAGAAGCCTTCTTTCGCACGTTCCATGAGCGTTTCGTTGCCGGAGAAGGTCTTGGTCGTGTGGACCTTGCCCTCCTTGCGGATGAGTACGCCGTCAATGTGCCAGTTGTTGATGGAATAATCACTTTCAACCTTGAACACATACCAGCGGATGGCATACGCGTTTTCGTTCAGATCTTCCACGTTGACGTTTTCAAACTCGCCCGCGTCGTTTTGAACGCTCAGTTCGCCGCCGCTTTTCACGTATTTTTTTAACTCTTCAAAGATATAGCTGTCTGCGGGGAACTGCATTAGACACGGCCCGGAGGTACTGCCGTAGAGGGCTCGAATCTTTTTGTCGTTTTCAAGATAAGTCGTCGAAGCGGTCATTTGGATACTGTAATTATTGTTCAAATAATCCTTCGATGTACCGTTTGCAATCAGCTCATCAAGACCGCCAAGATAAGAGGCATAGATAGAGGGCGTATAATATTGCTCGCCGAGTTCGCCGCTGGAATAGGCGGAATTGAGCTTGACGAAGAAGTTGACACTCTTGAGTGAGTGATAATCCCAAATGCCGGTCAGCTTGACTACGCCGTCGCCGTTGGCATCGTAGCCGCTCAGCTCCTCATAGCTGACGGCGCTGTCCGGTTGGAGCAGCTCTCCGTTTTCCGTCCGCCAGCCGGAGAAATAGGCCGAACCGTAGCGCGGCTTATTGCTGCTGAAGCCGCGGAACAGCGTGCTGACAACACGGGAAGAAACGCGGCTGACTGTCATGGTGGTTCCGGCAGAAACCTCAACCGTTTTTGCTCCGACGACGTTGGGGATGATTGCCGGATCGTTCATCTGGCTCGGCGTGGACCAGTTGGCATCGTAGGTAACGGTCAGCGGCGGACCCGCTACCTCGGTAAAGGCTGTGTCGGAGCTGATCGTCACGGTGCTGCCGCCGGCGTAGGCGGTGCCGTCTGCGTCCTGCCAGTAGCCGGCGGGGAGGGTAACGGTGTTGCCCTGCAAAACCTGCCGTGTGCTGACCGTGCCGTCAAGATAGGTAAAGGTAACGTCGAACTCACGGAGCGCCGTGAGCGTCAGGTTCCCGTGCAGCGTGATAACATCGCCGCCGGCATACAGCAGGCCGTCCTCGGTGGCCCAGTACCGGTAGCCGTCGGGAAGTACACGAACCGTGTAGTCCTCGCCGGGCCGGAGGTCCGTATCCTCGGCGTAGAGGCTGCCGTCCGCCAGATAGTGCACCGTGCAGCGATCGAGCTTCAGCTTGACGGTCGCTGCGCCGGTCAGCGTGACGGAGGTGACGGCATTGCCGTCTGCGTCCTCCCAGTGCCGCCCGTCGCCGGGAGCGGGGAGGGTGTAGGCATAGGGACTGCCCTCGACGTATTTGACCTGATTCGTCTCGTTCGCAGCGGAACGGTCCATCGTGAGCGTGTAGAAATTGATCGGTGTCCGTGAGGCGTTGGTAAGAATTGCGTATCGCGCCGGGGCGTTGAAGGAATTATTGTTATAGCCAAAATGCAGATTCGTCCCGGAAGCGGTCGCCAAGGCATTGAAGTTTGCACCGGCTCCGGTGGTGTTGTAGGTGAAATAGTAGCTGCTTTGCAGCTTACCCGTGGTCAGCGCGGTTTCCAGAAGGCCGGTATAGACGGCAACCGCTTTGTCCTTAGCGATCAGGAAATTGTAGCGGCGGCCGGAATAGGACACGGACAGCGTTTCCGTGCCGATCATCGTTTTACTGCCGTCAAGGTGGATGTAGAAATTGATGTGGTTGGCGCTTGTGTCTGCGGCATCACCGATATCCATCGTTCCGGCATTGTGCTTGCCGTCGCTGTCCGGTGTCGTCTTGTCGCTGTCCAGCTGGTCGAGCAGCGCACCCTCGTCGATGCCCTCTCCTGCCGTGGTTGGGGAGTTGAGATTCTCATTGAGGACGACGCTCGGCTGGAAGGCGTAGCGCGCCACGGTTGCATTGATACGCACGATCTGCTCGGCGGTGATGCCCGGCTCCGGCTCCGTTTCGTCCGGGACGGGCTGCTCCTCCGCTGCGGCAAGCTGACCGGCAGTGCGGACCGTCACGTCGATGACACTGCGCAGGTGCTTGTCCGGCGTGCCGTCGATCTTGGACAGCAGGGCGTTGATGTCGTTGTCTGCAAGCTGGACAGGATAACAGTTTTCCGTATGCGTGTGGGCACGCCGGCCGCAGATCAGAATTTCGTTCAGATAGCACGCGTCGGTGTGGACGTGCTCCTGCATCTCACACCAAGGCTCCTCTTCCAGCGCCAGCGCCGGTGCGACCGCGTTGGTCACGCCGACGATGGAAAGCAGAAGCAGCACCGTCAGCGCGGCCAACAACCATATCCGCTTGTGATGTCTGCTTTTTCTGTACACCGTTACTACTCCTTCTTGCTAGTCTGTAAAGAGAACCTTTCCCAAAATACGATCCTTTGAGATCGTTCCGATTTCCTTCAGCCGGCTGTCCATTGCCACGGCGCGGTTATCGCCCATGACGAACACGCTGTTCGGCGGAACATAACAGGGGAAGGCTTGATTGCATTGTCCGATGGACGGCTCGGCGACATACGGCTCGTCGAGCACCTCGTCGTTGATACGGACCGTTCCGTCGCGGTCAACAGAAAGCTGCTTTCCGCCCGTGCAGATCACGCGGCGCACAAGCAGCTTATTATTATAGTAAAAGGCTACGATATCTCCCTCTGAAATTTCCGCATCCTTCGCAATGAGCAGCGTCTGCCCATTTTCGAGCGCGGGCTGCATCCCGTCGCCATAGTAGCGGACGAGCTGGAAGAAGTGGCCAAAAAGATTCAGCAAAATGATTCCGAGGATCAAAACTCCGGCGAGAATCAGCCAGAGCTTTCTGCCCGACCGTTTTGACGTGCCATAGGTTCTTTGGCGTTTCATAGTGTCCTCCGTTAAAAGAGATCAGGAAAGCTGCGGCGGCTGCGCAGCCTGCATTGCTTCGATCAGCCCGTCAACCTCCACGGAATCGGACAGTAAGGCGCTGTAGTCCTCGCAATCCGCCTCGCTGCACGATCCGGCCTCGGAAAGAAGAAAAACAGGGAGCTTCGGACGTTTCCGGTGCAATGCACGGAGCAGGGAGGACAGTATCACTCCGGTTGCCTGTGTTTCCAGATAGACTGCATCAACGTCATAAAACAGCACGTCGCTCAAAATGCGGGAAGCGTCGGTATGCTGATAAACAACACTGCCCCGATATGCCAACAGCAGCTGCTGCGTCAGCGTTTCGAGCTTTTCACGGTCATGATGGGCGACAACAAACAGCATACTCCCGCAGTTCTCCTTCTCAAATCTACGACGAATATATCACACAAAGCGTTGCAGGAGCGTTGCAATAATGAACAGTAACGATGCGTAATGTAAAAAATCGGGAAAAATGGTGGAAAAATTGCAGGATTCCTGCCGTGTTGTAAAACCACCGATACAATAATACGAATTGCAACGATTATACCGCAAGCATCGGTATAAATCAAGTCAAATCGGTAGTTCTATCGTGAATTTTACCGCAATAATTCGTATAAAATGTGCTGGGGTGATGAAATGAATGAGAAATTTATCCGCGATCGCATCACACAGCTTCGCATACGGAAGGAAATTTCCGAATATAAAATGAGTCTGGACCTCGGGCATAGTAAAAGCTATATCCAGAGTATTGCTAACGGCCGCGCGCTGCCGTCGATGTCGGAGTTCCTCTATATCTGCGACTATCTCGGCGTAACGCCGCAGGAATTCTTCGACGAGGAGCTGCCTGCGCCGCAGCTCTCCCACGAGCTGACCGCTCTGACCAGCGGCATGGACCGCGAGGACTTGGAGGTTCTGATCGCAATGGCCAAACGAATCCGCGCAAAATAAAAAAATCGGCGGGCGCAGAAAACTCTGCACCCGCCGGTTCAATTTATTTGATCCTTCGGTCCGCGTCGGCGCGTTCCAGCCGGGCTGCGGTCGGTTCGGCCCAGCTGTACTGGGTCATGTACTCGCCGCGGTAGTCGCAGCCGAGGCGCTTGCCGGCCAGCCAGTGATAGTAATCGCAATCAATCTTCTTTGGCAGAACGGCGAGCTTCCCTCGCTGCTGGACGATCACATCTGCGCAGCCCACGGTATCAAGCGTGTCGATCAGATCCTTGCGCAGGGAGCGGAGATAAGCGTCGTGGTTTTCGTTGTCCTCAAACAGTGCCGCAAGAATTTCGCCGTTGGTACACAGCGCACCGTTCCGGTCGATCAGATAGGCCAGCAGCTCCTTCGTGCGGTTGTATTGGAAGGAGAGGGGAGTGTTGTTGTGATAGACCTCAAAATTGCCGAAGGTGTGGACATTGAGCTTGTGCTCCTGCGTGACCGGGTGGCGGAGCTGTTCCAGCTCACAGCGGATTTTTCGCACCGTCACGGGCTTGGTCAGATAGCCGCTGGCATGGATGGCGAACGCATCGCCGGTGTACGTGTCGTGGCCGGTGACGAAAATGATGTTGACCTCCGGATTGCGCGCGGTGAGCTGCACGGCAAGCTCCATGCCGCTCATGCCGGACATTTCAATGTCCAAAAAGGCAATGTCGCAGGAATAGCCCTTCGCAAACTCCAGCGCCTTTTCCGCGCTGGAAAAGGCGTGAATCTCTGCGCCCGGTGCAGCCTCGCCGATGGCATCGAGCAGCGCACACAGGGCCAGCTCCTCGTCGTCCAGAGCGATGATCCTCATAGCAGCATTCCTTCCTTTCTCGGAATTGTGATGGTGGCGGTCGTTCCGACACCCGGTGTGCTTTCGATGGTCAGCGTTCCGCCAACCATGCGTTCCAGGCGCTCCCGGACGTTTCGGATGCCGATATGGACCTTCCCGTCGTCCATGTAATGCTCGGGGTCAAAGCCGCGCCCGGTATCGTGTACAATTACAATATAGCTGTCTGCGGTTTCAGAGGTAGAGATGCGCACCATACCGCCGCCGTGCTTTTTTGTAACGCCGTGGCGGACTGCATTTTCCACCAGCGGCTGCACGGCCAGCGGCGGCAGCCGGAAGTGCATAGTTTCGATGTCGTAGACGATATCCAGCGTCTTTTGAAAGCGCAGCTGCTCCAGTGAAAGATAGGTCTGGATGTGATTATATTCCTCGCTGAAGGGGATGAGACCTTTTTGCTCCAAAGAGGCCATGTTATTGCGCAGATAGTCTGAGAACTTATCCACCATTTCCCGCGCCGTCATAGGATCGTGCTTGCAAAGATAGTAGATGGAGTTCAGCACGTTGTAAAGGAAGTGCGGCTGCAACTGCGAGAGCGTCACGGAGATGCGGCTCTCGGCCAACTCGTTTTCCAGCGCCGCAGCCCGATTGACGGCATTGTGATTGATCAGCACATAATAAATTCCCCGGACAGTATAGTATAAAGAGGTCAGGCTGACCGCAGCTCTGCTGCAATTTGCGCTAGAGTAGACATTGTCCCATACATTAACTATGTCAAGAAGCAGCGCAGCCGGAAGCAGTACAACAAGAATTGCAGCATAGTGCTTCTTCTTTGCGTTGCACACGAACTCATGGATACCGCAAATGATCAGCAGCAAGCAAAGAATAATCTGCGATACGGCCCAATACGGCTGTGTGTCATAAATAACCATAATGCCGCTCATTGCAACAACCGTCAACACTCCGTCGAGTACTGCGGAGAAAAGCATCGCAAAATAGGCGGTGCGTTTACGAACGCCGCTCAACATTTCACAGAGGAATAGCTCGACAAAATAGGCGGCCAGCATCATACATAGCTGCCGCGCATAGGTGCTGCGCGCCAACTGTTCGCTCCAGAGACTGACATCGAGAACATCGATGATCATAAATAAGCCGACAAACAGTGCGGCGAAGCTATAGACAAACAGGTGCAGATCCGTCCGAATATGCAGCAGCTTTGAAGCGACGGAAACGCCGAACAGCATGACCGCCGTGATACACAGCAGAATACCAACCGTTTCCGGCAGGATACTATTTGACTGCAGCATATTTTCCAGAACGTTTGTGCTTCCGTTGCCGACATAGGTTGTTTCCAGAAAGTCCTGATAAGCACTTTCGTTGCTGAAACGGTGCGAATTGGTCAGTGTGATTTCAATGTCATCCTCCGGAGAAATACCACAGGAGCGATAAAACAGCCATTCCCTTCCGCAGACGCTGTCATGTGCACGCTTGCTTGTTTGCGCCAGTGCCGTTGCCGTGTCCGCGAGTATGGTTTTGCCGTTCAGCTTGATGGCAACGCCGATATGG
>CAKUNB010000083.1 GCA_934668285.1 uncultured Oscillospiraceae bacterium
GAGTTGCCCTCGGAGGACGCCCACATGATGTGCAGCGGCATCAGGATGCGGCCGTCGTCGAGCTTGACGTTCAGAGCGTAGTCGCCGGCTTCTTCAGCGGTGACTTCCTTGTAGCGGAGACCGGAGCCGGAGTACTCGGTGCCGTCGGCATTCAAAGTCCAGCCGCCCTCTTCGAGGACCTTAACAGCCTCAGCGGGGTTGTAAGCGTAGGTGTTGAGCTTTGCGTTGAAGACCTCCTCGGATTCCTGATACATCCACTGAGCGGTGGAGTACGGACCGTTAACGACGGAGCCGTAGCCGCCTGTGAAGGTGTTGCAGAACTCCTGACGGTCAAGCAGGTAAGCGACAGCCTGACGGACTTCGACGAACTGCGTGGGTCCGAAGTCACACTGGAACATCAGCTTGCCGTAGCCGTTACGGGTGTAATCGCAGTAAGCGTAGGTGCCATCCTCGGCCATGTCGAGCGCAGCGTTGATCTTGTCGCCCTCAGACAGCTGGGAGAGGAAGTCGATTTCGCCGGTCTTGAAGGCGTCCATCATGGTCTCGTCCTGAGCACGGACAATAACGATGGTCTCAATCGCGGGCTTCTGGCCTTCGAAGTTGCCAGCGTAGTTGGGGTTGCGAACGAGGGTAGCGGTCAGAGCGCCGGTGTCGAGGCTCTTGATCATGTACGGGCCAGCGGAAACGCGGTCGGCGTAGACATAACGGGAAGCGTTGACCTCGTCAGCATCCAGCTCGCCGCCATCGAAGTAAGCGCCTTCGCCGTCGTCCTTAACGGTCAGAGCGGCAGAGGTGTACAGGGGCAGGTACAGCGGAGCCAGGGAAGCATAGCTCAGTGCGAAGTAGTAGTTCGCATAGTCGGGGGTGATGCTGATGGAGTAGGTGTACTCATCAATCAGATGCACACCGGAAAGAACGGTGGCCTCGCCCTTCTGATACTCGGCAGCGCCGACGATGGTGTCGGGAGCGACAGTCGCGCCAGCAGCGAGGGTTGCCGGAGAGAGCTGAACCAGAGCGTAAGCAACATAGTCAGCAGCGGTGATCGGCTCGCCATTGCTGTAGGTCAGGCCTTCCTTGATGCCGACGGTGAAGGTGATGGTGCCGTCCTCGTTTGCAACCTGCTCAATGCCGGTGCAGACAGTGGCATTCTCGACCATCTGGCCGAACTGGTCAAACGAAACGGTGCCGTAGTCGTCGATCAGGTCGCGGATCATCTTGTCGGTAGCGTTGTTGGTCCACCATGCGTTGCCGAGGTCGCCGGAAATTTCGGTGGAAGAACCGTAAACGACACGGTTTTCACGCTTTTCGGGAACGGTCTCATCGGTGGGAGCTTCCGTAGCTTCATTGCTTTCGCTAGAGGGAGCTTCAGTGGGGTTCTCGTCCTTGGAGCAGCCGGCAAAGATGCAGGCAACCATCGCAAGCGCGAGAAGAAGAGCTAACAATTTCTTCATTTTCTTTTCCTCCTATAAAATTTTATATTTGCTGTGGAAATCACAGAAAATACCGGATTTTCGCGGGAGTGTTCGCCGTATGCGGACAGAACGCATATTTTGTCACTCCATCGAAAATTTTTCTATACTATAACACAGAATTCACAAATAATCAACCGGAAAATAAAGATTTTTAAATTTTCTATTAACTTTTGCTGATTTTTATAAGCCGCGGCGGTGAATAATATTCATTTTTGGTGAATCAATACAACTTCATTTCGACTTTGCTAACTCTTTTGGTATTTAAAGCGTATTTTTATTCCAAGAAGCGAAAATATCCCGCCTCTCTCCGCACCCGCAGACGCCGGCTGCGGGATGGTCTGCGCCGAAATTGAAGGTACCTGCGCGAGATTGCCACGGCCCTTTCAGGGCCTCGCAATGACAAGAGCGGGAGCATCCTCCAAATTTGTCATTGCGATGTCGCAGCCGTTGGCGGCTTGCCGCCTTACGGATGCGGGCACTCCGCTTGCCGGTCGGAGCGCAGCGACGCGGCAATCCGTTCCCCTCGCCCCGCCGCAGCGGATTTTTCATCTGTGCCGCAAGGCACACCGCAATTCCGCATTCCGAATTCCGCCTTCCGCATTAACACCGCCCCTGCCTGCAAACAATCGGCGCGGTGAGAGGATCCTCCCGCCGCGCCGGTTTTTATAAGGTTCCGGATCAGAGCTTCTCCGCCGCTGTTTTCAGCCAGTCGGAGATGCCTGCGCCGATGTCGTGCACCGTGCCCGGCTCGTAGGGGATGCGCAGGCCTGCGTCGTGGCACAGCTGGGCGAACGTCTTGGTTCCGGCCGCATCGACGAAGGCCAGATACTTCTTCCACGCCGCCGCGCGATCCTTGAGCGACAGCGTCCAGATCTGGAACGCCACGGTCTGCGCCATACAATAATCAATATAGTACAGCGGGTGCAAATACACGTGCAGCTTCCACTGCCAGTGCGAATAGCGGCTGTAGAAGGGCAGGTTGTCCATATCCAGCCACGGGCGGTACTTGTGCTCCAGCTCCTGCCAGACGGCGTTGCGCTCGGCGGGGGTCAGGTTCTCGTTTTCGTACATCCGATGCTGGAATTCGTCGATCATGCAGCCGTAGGGGATGAAATCCAGGCTGTCCTCGCAGTGCTGCAGCTCGTACTTCGCCGTCTTGTCGCCGAAGAAATTCTTGTGATAATCCTGCGTCAGGAACTCCATACTCATGGAATGGCACTCGCAGGCCTCGATGGTCGGCTGCTGGAGCGCCGGGTGGATGGCGGGGTTGTGCATCGCGCGGTAGAACGCAAACGCGTGACCCGCCTCGTGCGTCAGAACGTCCACATCGCCGGAGGTACCGTTGAAGTTCGAGAAAATGAAGGGCATTTTATAGGCAGGGAACTCCGTGCAGTAGCCGCCGGGCGCCTTGCCGTCGCGGGAGAGCACGTCGAACAGCTCGCCGTCAAACATCGCCTCGATGAATTCCTTCGTTTCTGGGCTGAGGTCCTGATACATTGCCTTACCGGCGGCCAGGATTTCCTCCGGCGTTCCCTCCGGCACGGCGTTGCCGTCAGTGAAGCGGAACTTGTCGTCATAAATGCACAGGTGATCCACGCCGATGCGCTTACGCTGCGCCTCCTTGACCTGCGCGATGATCGGCACCAGCTCCGTGGCGATCTGCTCGCGGAAGGCGTTCAGCTCCTCCTTGCCGTAGCAGTTTCTGCCGAGGCGGTCGTAGCCGAGCTGGATGTAGTTGTCATAGCCAAGCAGACGGCCCTGCGCATTGCGCACCTTGACGAGCTTGTCGTAGATCTCATCCAGCTCCGCCTGATGCGCGTCGAATACCTTGCCCTCGGCCTCGAAGGCAGCGCGCCGGACGGCGCGGTCGGCGCTTTCCTTATACTTACCCAGCATCGGCAGCGGCATGGTCTGGCCGTCAAACTCCACGGTCATGCCGGCATAGAGCTTCTGGTACTGCATCTCGAGCTTGCTCTCCTCCTGCATGAGGGGGATCAGCTCGGGCTTGAAGCTGCGGCGGGAGATTTCCATGTTCTTGAACAGCAGCGTGCCGTAATGTGCCTCCAACTCCTTGCGGAACGGCGAATCGAGCAGCGCCGCCTCAACCTTCTGCGACACCTCCTGCAGCTCCGGACCGATGGTGTCAAAGTATTCGCGCTCAGCGGCGTAGAATTCGTCCTTTGTGTTGACGGTGTTGCGCACGTAGGCCAGCGAAGCCATCGTTTGGTACTGCTCGGTTTCTGCGGTGCTGATTTCAAAGGCGTCGATCTGCTCCTGCACATTCGTTGCGTTGATAATCCTCGCCGTAGCGTCCTCCATTGCAGCCTTAATCGCCGCTGCATCCGGCCGCTGATAGGGCATTTCGGTAAATTTCATCGTACTTTCCTCCTGTGTATTGGTTTATTTACATTATTCACTATTCACGAAATCGATTCTGCCTGCACGGGCCGATGCACCCGCAAGGGGCATGCCGCATCCGTAAGGCTCCTTTGTCGGAAACTTCTGCGCTATAGGCATCGGCCCCTACGCGTGGGACGTGGATACGGCGTTACGTGCGGCGGGCCTTGCGACTATTATAATGTATGATACTCGAAATGCGTTCCGTTTTCAAGAGAGAATCACGCACAGGCCGCCGGGTTGGAGGGCGAGTTCACTGCCGGAGCAAATCAGGCCGGCGGCAAACTGCGGCGGACAGGACTGAATGCCGAGCTGCCAGACGGCTGCCGATCGGTTTACATAAATCTTTGCGGTCTGGCACTCGCAGGTGCGCTCGAAGGCGATTTTCCCGCCGCCGGCCGCTGTGATACGGATGTCGCCGGAGCGGAACGCGGGGCTGCCCTTCCGCAGGCGGATGAGGGCGCGATAGAGGTGCAGAATCCCCTGGTCCTCGCGTCCCCATGGATAGCAGCAGCGGCAGAACGGGTCCTCGAAGCCCTGTGCCCCCGCCTCGTCGCCGTAAAACACGCTCGGCATGCCGGGCAGGGTAAATTGCAGCAGCAGCGCGGGCAGCAGGCGGTCGATCGCGGTCTTTCGCTGCTCCGGCGTGAGGAGACGCTCGGCCTTTTCGGCCTTCGAGCCGCAAAAATCGTCGCCGAGCACCGTCAGGAGCCGCGCCGTGTCATGCGTTCCCAGACAGTTCATAACACATTGCAGCACCTGTGGCGGATAATTTTCTGTAATTTGTTCAATCATCTGGCGCAGGGCCGTGCCGTCGTCCTCGCCCTTGACGTAGCGCAGGATCGCAGTCCGCCACGGGTAATTCATCACGCTGTCCAGCTCGCCGTCCACGAAGTAGCGGCGGGAAACGCTGTAGGCACGCTTGTTCGACGCGTCCTCCCAGACCTCGCCGATCAACAGCGCGTCCGGCTTCAGCTCCCGCAGGCGGCGTTTGAGCTTTCCGACAAATTCGTCCGGTAGCTCATCGACCACATCCAGCCGGAAGCCATCTGCACCGAGGCGCAGCCAATGCGCAATCACGGAGTCGTCGTCCTCGATCACGTAGTTTACATAACTTTTTTCCAGCTCGTTCACGTTCGGCAACGTCGGCGTATTCCACCACGCGTCGTAATCGTCCGGATAGTGCCGGAAACGGTACCACGCGCGATAGGGTGAATTCGGGTCGGACACCGCGCCGCCGCCGAACACGTGGTTGCGGTCAAAGTAGACGCTGTTGCTGCCCGTGTGGGAAAACACGCCGTCCAAAATGACGCGAATTCCCCGCACATGCGCCTCTGCGCAAAGCCGTGCAAAGTCGGCCTCCGTGCCGAGCATGGGATCGACGCGCTTGTAGTCGGCGGTGTCGTAGCGGTGGTTGGAATAGGCCATGAAAATCGGGTTAAGGTACAGAATTTCCACGCCCAGCTCCTGCAAATACGGAAGCTTCTCGCAGATGCCCGCCAGATTGCCGCCGTAAAAATCATTGCACCAGTTGCCCTCTGCGTCCGCCGTGTAGTCCGGCGTTTCCGCCGTGCTTGCATGCAGACGGAAGGGGCGGAGCTTTTCCCTCAGATCGCAGTCGCCCTTCTGATAAAACCGATCGGGCAAGATTTGATACATGATCGCGCCGTGTGCGAATCCCGGCGTCATAAAATCCGCCGGGATGCTGGAGAGCTGCCACTTCTCCCCTGCCTCCATGTTCGTGCCGTCGCCCTGCCGGAACAGACGGAAGCTGCCGTCGGGCTTTTCCACGCGGAACCAGTAAAAGTACAAGCCGTGCTCCAGCGTGAACTCCGTCCGCCAGAGAACGTAATCTGTCGTTTCCTCCGCGCAGGTGAGGGCAATTTCGCGATACGGCTTCTCGTCGCAGTCCTCCATGACAAGCGTCACGCGTACCGCCGCGCAGGTTTTTGGAATATCAATGCGCAGAAAGCAGCTTTGCCCCGTTCGGATGGTTCCGAACGGGGTCTTATACTGCGCGTCTTTGCTGTTATAGAGAATTCTCATTTGAGATACCAGATGTTATCGGCGTATTCCTTCACCGCGCGGTCGGCCGAGAAGATACCGGACTTGGCGATATTGACCAGCGACATATTGCCGAAGCGCGTCTTGTCAAGATACGTTTCGCTGACCACGCGCTGCGCACGGGCGTAGTCGGCAAAGTCTGCCACAGTCATAAACGGGTCGGCCACGCCGAAGCGGTTGGTCAGCAGCGAGGCGACCAGATCGTCAAACCGCTGGCCCAGCACGCCGCTGGTCAGCATATCGAGCACCTGCTTTAATTCCGGCGTGAGGAATTCGTTGGGATCGTAGCCGCGCTGCCACAACGCGTCGACCTCGTGCGCCTTCATGCCGAACAGGAAGATGTTCTCGTCGCCGACCTGCTCGTGGATTTCCACGTTCGCGCCGTCGAGCGTGCCGATGGTGACCGCGCCGTTGGTCATGAGCTTCATGTTGCCGGTGCCGGAGGCCTCCTTGCCAGCAACGGAGATCTGCTCGGAGATATCGGCCGCCGGAATGATGATCTCGGCCAGCGACACCTTATAGTCCTCGATAAAGACGACCTTGAGCTTGTCGCGGACTGCGGGGTCGGCATTGATGAAGTTGGAAACGGCAACGATCAGGCTGATGGTCTGCTTGGCGCGGATATAACCCGCCGAGGCCTTCGCCGCAAAGACAAACGTCCGCGGCACAAACGGCTGCTCCGGATGCTCCTTGAGCTGGCAGTACAGGTACAGCACATGGAGAATATTCAGCAGCTGGCGCTTGTACTCGTGCAGGCGCTTGATCTGGATATCGAAGATCGAATTCGGATCGACGCGCACGCCGTTGCGCTCGGCAATCAGGGCGGCAAGGCGCTCCTTGTTGGCGTGCTTGATCTCGGCAAGGCGCGCCAGCACCTGCGCGTCGTCGCGGTATTTCAGCAGCTTCTCCAGCTCGTTCGCATCGCGCAGGAAGCCGTCGCCGATGATGTCCTCGAGATAGTCGGCCAGCAGCGGGTTGGACTGGTTGAGCCAGCGGCGGTAGGCAATGCCGTTGGTCACGTTCAGGAAGCGGTCGGGCGTGAGCTGGCAGTAGTCGCGGAAGATGCCGTTGCGCAGGATATCCGTGTGCAGCTTGGAAACGC
>CAKUNB010000084.1 GCA_934668285.1 uncultured Oscillospiraceae bacterium
CCGTCCCGCAGAGGGGCAGGGGCCATACCCCGTGGTGATCGATCTGCACGGCGGCGGCTTCCTTCTGGGTCGGAAGGAGGTCAACCGGCTGTTCTGCGCCGACCTGTGCCTGCGCGGCTTTGTGGTGTTCTGTCCGGAGTACCCGCTGGCACCGGCGCAGAAGTTGTTTGCCACCTACCAGGACGTCAGCACTGCGATTGACCGGATCAGCGCGCTCGTGCCCGCCTACGGCGGCGACCCGAACCGGCTGTCCCTCTGCGGCGACAGCGCGGGAGCGCAGCTGTGCGTCTATCTCGCGGCGATGCAGAACGCGCCGGAGCTTGCCCGCGCCGCCGGTGTAACGCCGGCGCGGACGAAAATTCGCGCGCTCGGCCTGCAAAGCGGCATGTTTTACACGGATCGCATGGACAAGATCGGCCTGTTCCTGCCGAATTCCATCTACGGAAAGGGCTGGCGGGGGCATGCCTTCCGGCCGTATATCGATCCGGAGCATCCTGCGGTGCTCGGCGGGCTGCCGCCCTGCTTCCTCGTGACGGGGAAGGGCGATTTTCTGCGGCACTACAGCCAAAAATTTGCCGCTGCCCTGCGGCGCAGCGGCAGGGATTACCGGCTTCTCGACCTCGAGGATGAACGCAAGCTGCCGCACGCCTTCGCCGCGATGCTTCCCGAAACCCCCGCCGCGCAAAGAGCTAACGCCGAAATGGCGGAATTTTTCCTGTCGAAGGGCTGAATAAATCATGGGGTCAGGCGTATTGCCCGACCCCATCATTATGTTTGGAGAAAACTGAAAGCTTGTCATTGCGAGGCCGCTTGCGGCCGTGGCAATCTCGCAGAATTGTTTTGATTTTTGGATAGATTTCGGCGAATTCGAAACTGCCTGCACGAGATTGCCACGTCGCTTCGCTCCTCGCAATGACACAAGGGGTGACACGCTCGGTGGGGGCAGGCAATACGCCTGACCCATTGCTATATAGCGAAAGCCGGACACCGTAAAATGCGGTGTCCGGCTTTTTGCTTTGGGTTAGTTTGCGCGGCGGCGATTTCCTTGCCGTCGACCAGCATCTTGACGAACTCGTCAAATTCAGCATCGCTGACGAAACGGGCGCCCTTCGTCGCCGTGTCGGCGTTCCATTTCAGGCCCGCGCCTTCGATGATCGACGGGGCGAAGGAAATCTTTTCCAGCGCCTCGATGCGGGCGATCACGTCGTCCAGTTTGTCGAGCGCGTCCTCGCCGAGCATGGAATTTTTGTTTTCCGTCAGGGCGTCCACGAGGGCCTTGGCCTGCTCGGCGTCGTCCTTGTCGGCGCGCTTTGCGTCGTCGGGCTTCGGGAGCTTGTCGATGGCTGCGGCGGCCTTTTCGGCGTTTGCAATCGCCACAAGGGCTTCCTTGACGGTTTCGAGCTGGCCTTCAAGAGCCTTGCGCTCGGCCTCGGTGTAGTTGCCGCCGTAGTCGCGCAGGGCGCTTTCCAGCGCGTCCTTCGCCGCTTCCAGCGCTTCCTTGTTCTCGGCCTTGACGTTGCCCTTGGTAATGTCCTTGACCGCGACGATCTCAGGCGCTTCCGCTGCGGCCTTGGCCGCTGCGATGCGGTCGAGAAGGGCCTTTGCGGTTTCCTTCAGGGCCTCCAGCGCCTCGCGCTCGGCGGCGGTGAGGTTTTCGTCGTTCAGGAGCGTGTCGATGTCGGTGATGAGCTAACGGCACAAGCGGTCGCGCTTACAGAGAAATTTGCGGCGCGATGCGGGCATCGCGTCCTACGCATCCTCAAGAGGGAAATAACGAGAAGCGGGGCTTGGATTCCGGCGGGGGTTGTGGTATAATGCAAAAAGCAAAGGGGAGAGCGGCGTGAGGATTGCGATTGTGGATGACGACTGGTAGAGCTATGAGCGGCTGCACGGCTATTTTCAGGAGCTGCTCGGCGCGGCGGCGGAGACCGTGTACTACCCCGACGGCGAGGCGCTGCTGGCCGAATGGCGGCCTTCGCCGTGCTGCTGTATTTTGCCCAGCAGGCAAAGGACTGCGGCATCGATTATATCGTCAAGACCGATATCCCGCAGAGCCTCGGCCTCTCCGAGACGGACGTCTCCGTCCTGCTCGGAAATCTCTTGGAAAATGCGCTCGATGCGTGCAGAGAGGAGCCGTCAGACGACCGAAGGATCATCGTCTGCGCGGGAACGGAGAACGGCGCGCTATGCCTCACCGTGGACAATACGTTTACCGGCACGTTAAAGCGCGGTGCGGACGGGCGGCTGCTCTCCACCAAGCCCAAGGGAAGCGGCCTCGGCGCAGGCTCGGTGCAGAGCATTGCCGAGCGCTGCCACGGCCTGTGCAGGCTGGAGGCGCGGGACGGCATGTTCTATGCCTCGGTTTACTGTCCCCTGAAATGACCGGAAAGGAAGGTTTTTATGCCCTCATTCACGAAGAAAGCCATCAAGGAATCGTTCCTGAAGCTGCTCAACGACCGCCCCATCAGCCAGATTTCCGTGCGCGACGTGGTGGAGGACTGCGGCATCAACCGCAACTCCTTTTACTATCATTATCAGGATTTGCAGGCGCTGGTGACGGAAATTCTGCGGGAAAATACCGACCGGATTCTTGCCGAGGGTCTGCGCGAGCAGTCGGTGGAGGCCTGCCTCGATGCGGCGGTGGATTTTGCAATGAACAACCGCCGCGCCGTGCTGCACATTTGCAGCTCCGGCAGTCGGGAAACGTATGAGCTGGAGCTTTCCAAAATCTGCGCCTACGCCAGCGAGAGCTACTGGCAGCAGCGCTACGGCGCGGCGGAAATCCCGCCGGAGGACGGCAAGGCGCTGATCTTCCTGCTCAAATGCGTGCTCTACGGCCTGACGATGGACTGGCTGAACGACGGCATGCGCTATGATATCCGCACCCGCTACCACCGCATCTGCACCATGCTCAAAACCATTCCCGAGCAATACGTAGCCGACCAGCTGCGCAAGATGGAGAAGTAAACGCCCGCCCCCGCAGCGGGTTTTTAATCTGTGCCGTCAGGCACACCACAATTCCGTATTCCGCATTATGCATTAAAATCGACGCTGCCTGCACGCGGGCGCTCGATGAGCGCCCCTACGGCGTCTAACGAGACTGCATACATGAGACTGACAAACGGAAGCTTTTAGACAAAAGCGTTCCTGTGCCTAAATTTTTGGCGCGGGGGCGCTTTTGTCTGTTTTCTTTTGGCGAAGGCTGCCGTAGAATACGGGGCGTGAGGTGAGTTTTATGCGTTCTACTGTTCCGATGCGAACTGCGAAAATCGGCTGCTATGCCGTCTCGGCGCTGCAGCTGGTGCTTGGCATTGTACTGATCGTCAAGCCGGAGATGAGCGCGACCGTCCTGTGCAGGCTGCTTGGCGTGTGCCTGCTGATTGCCGGTTTTGTGCGGCTGGTGGGATATTTTTCCCGCGACCTTTACCGGCTGGCGTTCCAGTTTGATCTGGCCTACGGCATTTTAACGATGGTGCTGGGCCTGCTGATGCTGCTGCGGACGGAAGCGGTCGTGCGGTTTTTGCTGCCGGTCGTCGGCATTCTGGTGCTGCTCGACGGTCTGCTCCGGTTACAGACCGCGCTTGATGCGCGGGGCTTCGGCATTCAGCGCTGGTGGCTGATTCTGGTGGCCGCCGTGTTCGTTGGCGCCTTTGGGCTGCTCCTGCTGCTGCAGCCGGATGCCGGACTGACCGCGGCGATGATCCTGCTGGGCGTGGCGCTCGTGCTTGATGCGCTGCTGTCCCTCGCGGCGATGCTGCTGCTGGTGAAGATCATCCGGCACCAGCGGCCTGATATTATTGATGTAGAAGAGGTGGAAGACTGATGAAATTCGGAAAAGCCGTCGTCAAGGCGCGAATTCCGATCGTCGTAATTTCGCTGCTGCTGGCGGCGCTGTCGGTGGTCGGCATCCTTGGCACGCGAATCAACTACGATATGCTGACCTATCTTCCGGAGGATATGGAAACCTCCGTCGGTCAGCAGGTGCTGCTCGACGAATTCGGCAAGGGCGCGTTTTCCTTCGTGCTGGTTGAGGATATGCCGGACAAGGACGTGTCCGCGCTGAAAGAGAAGATCGCGCAGGTCGATCATGTAGAGAGCGTGATCTGGTACGACACCCTCGCAGATATCTCCATTCCGAAGGAGCTGCTGCCTGACAAGCTCTACAGCGCCTTCAATAACGGCGACACGACCATGCTCGCGGTGTTCTTTGACACGTCCACATCGGCTGATGAGACCATGCAGGCCATTACGGACATCCGCAAGCTTGCCGGTGAGCAGTGCTTCATCTCCGGCATGTCGGCGCTGGTGACGGACCTGAAGGAGCTGTGCGAAAAGGAAGAGCCGGTGTATGTCGCGATTGCCGTTTTGCTGGCCTGCGCCGCGATGGTGCTGCTGCTCGACGGCTGGCTGGTGCCGTTTGTGTTCCTTGCCTGCATCGGCATTTCGATTCTGATCAATCTCGGCACGAACTACTTCATGGGCGAGATTTCCTACATCACCAAGGCGCTCTCTGCGGTGCTGCAGCTGGCCGTTACGATGGACTACTCCATCTTCCTCTGGCACAGCTACAACGAGCAGTGTACCCGCTATGACGACCCCAAGGAAGCGATGGCCAGCGCGATTCACGAAACGCTGACCAGCGTGGTGGGAAGCTCCGTCACGACTGTCGCGGGCTTTATCGCTCTGTGCTTTATGAGCTTCACGCTCGGCCGCGACCTTGGCATTGTGATGGCAAAGGGCGTTATCTTCGGTGTGATCGGCTGCGTAACGACGCTGCCTGCCATGATCCTGCTGCTCAATAAGCCCCTGCAGCGGACGCGCCACCGCTCCCTGATCCCGAACATGCGCCGCCTGTCCTCGTTTGTCTGCAAGCGGTTCTGGGTGTTTCTTGTGATCCTTGCCATTGTGGTTGTTCCGGCCTACTACGGCTACAGCAAGACCAACAGCGAGGTCTACTACGATATGGGCCAGTGCCTGCCGGACGATCTGCCCTTTGTCAAGGCCAACGAAAAGCTGAGCGAGGAATTCGACGTTTCCTCGACGCTGATGCTGCTGGTCGACGCAGACCTGCCGAGCAAGCAGGTCAAGGCTATGACCGAAGAAATGGAGCAGGTCGACGGTGTTGCCTACGCGCTGGGCATGGATTCCGTGCTGGGCGACCGCATTCCGGAGGAAATGATTCCGGACTCCGTCCGGAGCATTCTGGAAAGCGACAACTGGAAGCTGCTGCTGATCAACTCGGAATATCACGCCGCCTCCGATGCGGTGAACGAACAGATTGATACCCTCAACGCGATTCTCAAGCGCTACGACCCGAACGGTATGCTCATCGGCGAAGCGCCGTGCATGAAGGACATGATCGAAACGACCGATCAGGACTTCAAGGTGGTCAACGCTGTTTCCATTCTCGCAATTTTCCTGATTATCCTGCTGGTGGAAAAGAGCCTGACGCTGCCGTTTATCCTGATCGCGGTGATCGAGCTGGCCATTTTCATTAACCTCGGCCTGCCGCACTATTTCGGGCAGTCGCTGCCGTTCATTGCACCGATCTGCATCAGCACCATTCAGCTTGGCGCGACGGTGGACTACGCAATTCTGATGACCACGCGCTACAAATCCGAGCGCAAGCTGGGCAACGGTAAGCGCGAGGCCGTCACTACGGCGCTGACGACGTCCATCCCGTCGATTCTGGTCAGCGGTCTTGGACTGTTCGCCGCGACCTTCGGCGTTGCGGTTTATTCCGACATCGACATTATCAGCTCTATGTGCATGCTGATGGCGCGCGGCGCGATCATCTCCATGCTCTGCGTGATCTTCCTGCTGCCGGCGCTGCTGCTGCTTTGCGATAAGCCCGTCTGCGCGACCACGCTGGATCTGCGAAAAATTCGGAAATAGGAGGTAGCTTTCCATGAAAAATACAATCAACCGTTCCATTCTGCGCGTGATGGCCTGCGTGCTGACCCTCGCCCTTCTGACGACGGCGGTCGGCGCGATGGGCGCGCGGCGCGATACGACCAAGGATGAAAACGGCCTGCCCGCAGCGTCGAAGAAGGACGAGATCGTCTATGTCTTCACGGATGCGGAGGGCAACACGAAGAACATTCTCGTCAGCGACTGGCTGACCAATCCCCAGAAGAGCGCCACGCTCGCAGATTGCTCCGATCTGAGCAATCTGGAAAATGTGAAGGGCGACGGCAGCTACGAGACCGGCGCGGACGGCGCGCTGACATGGCAGGCCGACGGCGAGGACATTTACTATCAGGGCACGACCGACAAGACCCCTGCGGTGTCCATGCAGGTCGAGTATCTGCTCGACGGGCAGAAGATCTCCGCCTCGGAGCTTGCGGGCAAGAGCGGCGTTGTGACCATCCGCTATCACTACACCAACAATGAGACGCGGCAGGTGGAGATCAACGGCAAGCAGGAAACGGTCTGTGTTCCCTTCGCGGTGCTGACCGGCCTGATGCTGGACAACGAGCACTTCCGCAACGTGACCGTGAGCAACGGCAAGCTGGTCAACGACGGCCAGCGCACGGTCATCCTTGGCTTTGCGCTGCCCGGCATGAACGCCGTGCTGGACACCGATCTCCTGCCGGAGAGCGTGGAGATCACCGCCGACGTGACGGATTTCAGCCTGAGCACCACGATGACGCTGGTGACCAACGAGCCGTTCAGCGCGCTGAACCTTGAGGAAACGGATGAAATCGAAGCCGAGCTGACCGATGCTTTGCAGCAGCTGACCGACGCGATGGATCAGCTGATGGACGGCTCGTCCAAGCTGTATGACGGCATGACCGAGCTGC
>CAKUNB010000085.1 GCA_934668285.1 uncultured Oscillospiraceae bacterium
GCCGAAGCGGCTGGACGAGATTCGCTCGGATGAGGCACTGCGCTTTTCCACGGGCATGGGCGAGCTGGACCGCGTGCTCGGCGGCGGCGCGGTGCGCGGCTCGCTGGTGCTGTTCAGCGGTGCGCCGGGCATCGGCAAATCGACGCTGCTGCTGCAGATTTGCAGCCAGATCGGTAAGACGCAAACGATTCTCTACGTTTCCGGCGAGGAAAGCGAGAGCCAGCTCAAGCTCCGCGCCGGGCGGCTGGGCGTCAGCGGGGCAAACCTGCTGTTCCTGTGCGAGACGAATCTGGAGGCGATTCTCGGCGCATGCGACGAGGTGCAGCCCGACCTTCTGATTGTGGACTCCATTCAGACGCTTTATACTGAGGAAAAGCCCGCCGGGGCAGGCTCGGTCACGCAGGTGAAGGACTGCACGCTGCGGCTGATGCAGTACTGCAAGGGCGGCGGGACGACGGTTTTCGTTGTTGGTCATATCAATAAGGAGGGCGCGATCGCCGGTCCGAAGGTGCTCGAGCACATGGTGGACTGCGTGCTGTATTTCGAGGGCGAGACACAGACATCGTACCGCCTCCTCCGCGCGGCGAAAAACCGCTTCGGCTCGACGAACGAGATCGGCGTGTTCGAGATGGACGAGCAGGGGCTGACAGAGGTGCCGAATCCCTCGGAGCTGCTGCTCTCCGGCCGCCCGATGGGGACGCCCGGGACGTGCGTTGCCTGCGCGATGGAGGGAACGCGCCCGGTGCTGGCGGAGATTCAGTCGCTCGTGTCGCCCTCCGCGCTGGCTGCGCCGCGACGGACGAGCAATGGTCTGGATTATAACCGCGCCGCCATGCTCCTGGCCGTGCTGGAAAAGCGCGGCGGCGTCCGTCTTTCCAATGCCGACGTATATCTGAATGTCGTCGGTGGCCTGCGGCTGGACGAGCCTGCGGCCGACCTTGCCATCGTCATTGCCGCCGCCTCTGCGGCGCAGGACAAGCCTGTTTCGGACACGCTGGCCGCCATCGGCGAGGTGGGTCTGACGGGCGAGATTCGCGCGGTCAATCAGCTGTCGCAGCGGCTGGCTGAGGTGCGGCGGCTGGGCTTTGACCGCTGCGTTATTCCGCGCAGCGGAACAAGAGATATCAAGGCGCCGGAGGGCCTCGAGCTGCTCCGCGCGCGCAATATCCGCGAGGCAATCGCCGTCGCGCTGTAACGGGAGGCTGCCATGCCGGGAATCAAATACATCGCGCGCATCGTGCGCGGAATGAAGTTCGACACAATGAAGCAGATGCTGTCGATCGTAAAGGAAAAAAGCGGCCAGAGCAAGGCGCGGACGTTTTGCAGTATGCTCTGGTGTGGCCTACGCTACGGCGCGGGGTACTATGACTATGTGATGTTCGGCTTCTACGATATGAACGGCCGCCAGCGTGACACGTACCTGACCCGCGTCCGGAACAAAAAGGTCTTCGAGGTCATGAACGACTACCGCTACGCCGACGAGTTCGACGACAAGCTGCGCTTTGACGCACGGTTTTCGTCGTATCTGCACCGCGCGTGGCTGGACGGCAGCGCGGCCTCGCTCGAGGACTTCACCGCCTTTTTGCAGGGACAGGAGGCGATTTTTGCCAAGCCGAACCACGGCTCCTGCGGCAACGGCGTGGAAAAGCTCAGGGTTGCGGACTTTGCCGACCCCGCCGCAATGCTGAACGATATCCGCGAGAAGAAGCTCATCGTGTTGGAGCATGTTCTGCCGCAGCACCCCGATATGGCGCGGCTGCACCCGCAGTCGGTCAATACGATGCGCATCGTGACCGACCTCGTCGGCGATACGATCCACATCGCCTATATCGTCGTGAAGATCGGCAGGGGAGGCGGCTGCTGCGACAATACCGGTCAGGGCGGCATGCTCTGCCGCGTCGATCCGGAAACGGAGACGATCTGCTCTGTTGCGACGGACGACTATTTCAATGTGTTTGAAAAGCACCCCGATACCGGAATCGAATTTAAGGGCTATCCTATCCCCATGCTGCCCGAGGCCATTGCGCTGGCGAAGAAGGCCGCGCTTGAAATTCCGCAGATGCGCCACGTCGGCTGGGACGTTGCCATCACGCCGGATGGCCCGGCTATCATCGAGGGCAACGAATACCCCGGCACCGACCTCTGCCAGCTCGCGCCGCACACACCGGAAAAATGTGGTCTATGGCCATATTATCAAGAGCTATTGAAGGAAATTACGAAAAAATAACAAGTTCGATACAATTTCGATGACAGGCCGATACAACTCCCTCCTATGCTGAATGCAAGGAGGGAGTTGTATGCTATTTCTCATAAAAGTTCTGAAAAATGCCAGTGCTTCCCGCCTGCGGAGTACTGCAAGGTGGGTTCAAGCACAGTGTGGGCGGAAAATGCTGACCATCTATCTGGATATGGCATGGTGCGCGCTGCGGCATGGTGCAGGGTATTGCGATTATGCGAATTTCGGCTTCTGGCGGCTGACGGAACGCCAGCGGGCGACCTATGTTACCCGGTTCCGCAACAAGCGCATTCTCGACGCGCTGAATCAGCGGCGGCATTATGAGGATTTCAACAACAAGCACCTCTTTCATGCGCGTTATGCGCCGCTGATGCGCCGGGAGACGTTGGATTTGACAGAGGCGTCGCCGGAAGCAGTTCGGAGCTTTTTCCAACGGCATCCGATATTCTTTGCAAAGCGGGGCAGAGGCTGCGGCGGGCAGGGTGTTCGCCGGTTGTGCTGCGCTGATGCTGGAAAGGGCATGGCAAGGCTGACGGAGCTGCTGCGGGACGGAGAAACGATTTTGGAAGAACCAATCGACCAGCACCCGGTGCTGGCGGCGCTGCACAGCGCCTCGGTCAACACGCTGCGCGTTGTGACAGACTGGGTCGGGGCAGAGGTTCACATTTCCTATGTGCTTTTGAAAATCGGATGCGGCGGAGCGCCCTGCGATAACACCGGCTGCGGTGGCATGTTCTGCCGCGTGGATGCAAGCAGGGGTATTGTCATTTCGGACGCAACGGACGATTTTCGAAATGTTTTTTCCGAGCACCCGGAAACGCATCAAGCCTTTTTCGGGTTGAAGATTCCACATTTTGCCGAAGCGCTTTTGCTTGCGGTGCGCTGTGCCGCACTGGCTCCGGAGGTTCGGCATATTGGATGGGATATTGCGATCACGCCAGACGGTGCCGAGCTGGTCGAAGGAAACGCCGACCCCGGCGTGATGTGCCAATTTGCGCCCCACACCCCCGAAAAACGCGGCTTATGGCCGTATTATCGGAAGCTGCTGCGGGAGCTTGGGGCGGAACAGTGATTTCGCTGAATTCTGTATTTTTTATCAAAAATTGTCACTGATATTTCTCCTTTTGACGGTAAAACTACCACCGAGGAAATCAAATTTTACATTTGATGACTTCAAAACAAAAAAGGAGATGGACTGAAATGAAGAATACCAATCAGATCAACGTTCCCGAAGCGCGCGAAGCGATGGACAAGTTCAAGATGGAAGCCGCCAGCGAGGTTGGCGTCAACCTGAAGCAGGGCTACAACGGCGACCTGACCTCCCGCGAAGCCGGCTCCGTCGGCGGCCAGATGGTCAAGAAGATGATGCCCGTACGACTCACGAAAACCATCAGCTTTGAACGGGCGAACCGCATCGCTGCTGGACACAAGATCACAGTGCGATACATAGCGGGGATTGCAATTTAGACCAGCGATTTAGAAAAGTGCTCGAAAAATCGGTCTATCAGCATATAGAAGAAACGCACCACAGCCCACCGACGATCTTTGTCAGTGGGCTGTGGTGCATTTTTATGAGGTCTAATCCCGGTTTCGCCTATTTTATCAGCGCTCTAATCACTTCCATGATTTCTTCGTATTCGATTTCCGCCGCATAGGCAAACTGCTTCCGGTACTTGTCCCACATTCTCCGCAGTTCCTGGCTTTCTTCGAGATTACGCAGAATCGCCGGCGTATCCGCAATCTGGGCTGTCGTGCCACGGTGGTTGGCCGTTGCAGCCAACGCTTCCGCAAACACAGCTTTGTCAAATTTCTGCGTGGTTGCCAGAATATAGGCATCGTAGAAGTCTCTGGGCCGGGTGTTGAACACACTGCGGCGTAGGATGGTCTCCACCTTTTCCGCCATCACGGTCTCGATGTTGTAGGCCCACAGCTTGTAGGTTTTTCCGTCGTCAAAGATCTCCGAAAAATCATACTGCACCGCACGGGGCGTAATGGCGTCGCCGGTGGACACGTCAATGCTGAGCGGCGTTACAAGCGTATCAAATTTTGCGTTCAGCATCACCCGGTAGCCGCCGTAGCTGTCGTCCTCCCGGATCGGCGAAATCGCCCCAATATCAAACGCCACACCATCGTCAGACGGAATGGCGCAGATACGCTCCAGGGCGCTGCGGATGGTCTCCGGGGTCAAGGGCAGATTTTTCAGTGTGGTGTCCAGGTCCATGGTGGCCCGGTTGTCCAGACCCACAATCGCCGCCACCAGCATACCGCCTTTCAGCACAAACTTCTCCCGATACTCGGAAGCGGAGAGCCGCACCAGCAGACGCTCAAACATGAAGTTCTGCAAAATCACCTGAGCCGGAATGTTTTTCTGCCTTGCCAGATTGCGAATTCTGGCCTTCAAACTCATGGCGTTTTTCAAAGAAGCACCTCCAGATATTGCCGCAGGACATTGGATACCCGCATTTGTTTCGCATAGCTGCTCAGCTTATTCAAATCCTTCCTAGGGCTGGCCGCATAGAGTCTGAGCGCCGCCAGAAAGGTTTCCGTTCCCATCTGGCTGCGGCTGCGGATGCAGTCACAGATCGTCCGCTCCAGATCATAAGTCGGAACCTCGTTCCCGGCTGGCGTTTTCAGGAAGGTCTTTCCAAGCTCAAACAGTTCCGGCTTGATGTAATAGATCTTACAGGCCGCCTTTGTCACCACAGAAGGCGTATAGTTGGAGGGGACGGTAATCGTATGCTCAAAAGGCGTCCTGTCGGAAATACCATGCAGGAACAGTGCCGTTTCATGGGAGAAGATGATTTTCTCCGACCGCTTGCTGATGGAAAGCAGCTCATCCTGTATGTCATCGGGAAGGATATATTGCCCATGGGCAACCCGATGAATCTTCTCCGCCTTACACAGCTTGGAAAGCATGGCCTTGGAAATACCATGGGCGATCGCAACCTTTGTTTCAATCATTCCTCCATGCGTTTTTGCAATTGAACTTAATTCATTCATGTAATCCATTTGACCACCCCGCAATACCAAATCAAGAATATTATACGCAATATCGCTCTCAAAGTCAACAAAAATGCAACTTTGAAAACGATGTTGAGGATTATTCCATTCTCAAAGTCAATATTCTTGCCGATACAACAGCATCCGAGGAATGTCCCGTGCCAGAATACCACAAATTAGCCTTTCATCCCAATAGCAAACGAGCCGCAGCGGAGTTTCCCTCCGCTGCGGCTTTGTTTCACCCCGCGTTGTATTTTCGTTGGTGTACTGGTTTACAGGTAATCAAGGGGCAGACGGATCTCATTTCCTTCCGGGATTAATCGATGCGGGTCCGAGGCAGCCTGATCCGCCGGGAGAAACCGGAGTCCCTTCTCATAACATTCCAGCGCAAGATTCAGCACATTACATTGTAGTTCCGTGGAAAGGTCCTGGTCCCACGGATCGATCGTTCCTCCATCGGTTAGAAAATCCAGCTCCTGCTGCACCCGCTTTTCACCTTCAGCAAGAATGCGGTAATCGAGCTCTACATCATTCATCGTCAGAATTACGGAATAGAATACAGCTGGGTAATGGATCTTATACCAGATCATCCGCAGACAGTGAATCAAACATTCGATTGCGGCAGACTTGGGAAAGAGGTACCTGATCTTATTTATAGATTCTATGTACCATTCCGGAAGCCCCTTCTCACGAAGCAGGGCTAACTGGCTCCCGCTTAGTTCTTTCGCCGCGCCGCATAGTTCCGCTATTTCAAGCGCTGTCTTGGGCTCGATACCGTGAGAAGTCAGATTCAGCATTATATCCTCACGATTAGAAATCAGATCCTAGGGAGCGCATATCCTCCGACGCGCAGAGATATACTTCATGCGTTTTGCCATCTACGGTCACGTCTGCATGAATCAGTTGGTATGACAAATGCGGAATTCCCAGTATCGTCAGCAGTCGATCAACAATCAGCTCGTTCACGCATTCATGCCCGATGATGCCGCGTGCTTTATCAAAGTTGGAAAGCTTATAGTACGTCTTTATTCCGCCGAGTTCGGAATACGCTTTCAGAAAGGAACCGGCTGTTCCGGACGATTTGCGATAAACAGACCACGACAAATACGTCAGGTCCTGCTTTTCTTTTATCAACTGCATGTGTACCTTCACCTCAGGATCATTATAGCTTTTCGCTTGTCATACGCCAAGTCAATTTCACAGCAAAACTTGTCATATGACAAGACTGCCAGATTTTTTGCCCACATAAAACCGCCGCCCCGATTTTTCAGTCGGGACGGTGGTTTTATCATGCAAGATTTCTCAAATATTCTTCCACGTTCTGATGCAGAATGGAACCGGCGGGCAAAGCAGAAATCCGCTGTTTCAGCTCCACTGCCCGCGCCTGCATTTCGGACAACTCCATAGCGCACCTCCTATGAGATAGGATTCTACGCAGAATTATACCCCATTAAAAAAATACGCCTACAAGTACACAAAAGCCCCCTCTGTACAG
>CAKUNB010000086.1 GCA_934668285.1 uncultured Oscillospiraceae bacterium
GACCTACACCGAGCGCAAGCGCGTCCACAACCTCAAGTACTACACTTGGGTTGAGCAGCAGCAGATGGATGTCGCCGACCTCAACGCCCAGTGGTACGACACCAAGGGTACTTGGGACGCCGTCCATGCACAGGCGAAGGATCTCGACGAGCTGATCAACGAGTTCAACGAGGCTACCGGCCTGCTCAAGAGTCTGTAAGATTTGATTCCGCCGAGGGGAGGGGAGTTTCCCCACCCCTCGGTTCCGTCTTTAGGAGAAGAACGATTGAAAAAGCGCTTTCTGCAATGGTTGAAGGGCTGGCTGCGCGACCTGCGCGTCCAGTTTCTCCCGATTCTTACCTCGCTGGCGTTCAGCTTTATGACGATGGCGCTGCTGTTCGTCGCGCTGCTGATTCTCGCCAGTCCGGAAAAGCTCGGCGCTTTTTACTGGCCGGCGCTGCTGGTTTATCTCGGCGCGATCGCTGCGGCGGTGGCGCTGCTGTACCACCGGCGGGAGCTGCGGGAATTCCGCGCGCTGGTGGGGGAGGAGGAATTCTTCCGCATTTACCCGCGCATTCAGCGGCGCGAGGCGCGCAGAAAGGCCCGCAAGGCGCGGAAACAGAATAAAAACCGAAAGGATCCTGATTGATCATGAGAAATGTAAAATGCGGCCGCTGCGTTAAATGCGGCAGGGAATATGAAGCTACGCCGAATCTGACCAACTGCGAGTGCGGCGGTATTCTGGATATTATTTACGATTACGACTATATCAAGAGCGTTTTTACCAAGGAAAAGCTGGCTGCCCGCGACGATCGTTCCATGTGGCGCTACCGTGAGCTGCTGCCCGTGGAGGAGACCACGCCCAACACGCCGCTGCGTGTCGGCTGGTCGCCGCTGTACGAGGCCGACCGCCTCGGAAAGCTGCTGGGCATCAAGAAGCTGTGGATCAAGGACGACGGCCAGAACCCGACGGCATCCCTGAAAGATCGCGCCTCTGCCATGGCCGTTGCCAAGGCGCAAGAGGCGGGCGCGAAGGTCATTGCCTGCTCCTCGACCGGCAACGCCGCGTCCTCTCTGGCGGGCAACGCCGCTGCCGCTGGACTGAAGACCTATATCTTTGTTCCCGCACGCGCCCCCAAGGGCAAGGTTGCGCAGCTGATGACCTTCGGCGCGAACGTCGTTTCCGTGCAGGGCAACTATGAGGAAACCTTTGAGCTTTCCAAGAAGGCCATTGACCGCTGGGGCTGGTACAACCGCAACGCGGCCATCAATCCCTACCTCTCCGAGGGCAAGAAGACCGTCGGGCTGGAAATCATGGAGCAGCTCGGCTGGGTCGTTCCGGATTATATCGCGATCTCCGTCGGCGACGGCTGCACGATCGCGGGCCTGTGGAAGGGCCTGAAGGATCTGTATGCGATCGGCTTTATCGACCGTCTGCCGCGCCTCATCTCCGCGCAGGCCGAGGGCTGCCACCCCATCAACCGCGCCATTGCCGAGAACAAGCCGTGGGAGCCGATGGAAGAGAACACGCTGGCCGATTCCATTGCCGTCGGTGTGCCGCGCAACGCGGATAAGGCGCTGATGGCAATCCGCGAGTCCAACGGCATCGTCGTCAACGTCACCGATGAGGAGATCATGGCGGCGCAGAAGCTCGTTGGCCGCACCTGCGGCGTGTTCGGCGAGCCTGCCGGAGTGACCGGCGCGGCGGGCCTTAAGAAGCTCTGCGAGGAAGGCGTGATCGGCCCGAAGGACACCGTCGTTTCCGTCATCACCGGCAACGGTCTGAAGGATGTCGCCAACGCGATCAAGTCCTGCGGCGAGCCGATGAGCTGCCCGAACGACATGAATGCCCTCCTGCGCGAATTCGCCGCGCACGGCATCGATGCGGATTCCATCTGAGGAAAAATAATAAGACAGGACAGGCGGCGGCGCCTGTCCTGTTCTTTATTTACGGAACATCAGCGGTTTCGGAGAGGTAGAGCTCCTCGGCGGCTTGGAGGGCGGCGGTGAGGACTTGGGCGTAGGGTTGGGCGAGGGGAATTTCTGATAACGGATCGATGACATCGTCTATCGCGCCGCAGAGGAGGGCGTACATTTTCTGATAATCCGGCATATTCTTTCTCCATTTTTAACGTTTTTGACCAGTATCACGGACAATCTTCTTGAATATTATACCATAAAATATCCGTGAGATTGTAACCAATGCTGGTCAGACACGGAGAGACGATGCAGGATGGAGCAAAAGGTCAGACGTGACCGTAATATGGGCGACAACCTGCGTCAGCTACGAAATGCGCATGGGTTGTCACAGGAAAAGCTGTGCGCGGTGTTGCAGCTTCGCGGGTGCGACATCGGGCGGACGACCTATGCAAAATATGAGGCCGGCGAACTGAATATTCGCGTCAGCGTTCTGATCGAGCTGAAAAAGTTCTACGATTGCGCGTATGACGCCTTCTTTGAGAATCTTGACACAGAATAAACCGCACATCCCTTTCCTCGGGATGTGCGGTTTTTGAAAATTGGTGTGCCGTTGGCACGGATTGAAATTCCGCTGCGGCGGGACGGGGGACCCTCTCAGTCACGGCCTTTGGCCGTGACAGGTCTCGCTGCGGCTCGGTCACCTCGCGGCTCTGACATGCCACTGGCATGTCATTCACTCCCGCGAGGCCGCTTCGCTACTCCCAGAGGGAGAGCCAAGGCGCTGCGGCGCGGGGTGGGGACGGGGGATACGGATTGCCACGTCGCTGCGCTCCTCGCAATGACAAAACGTGGAACGGCGGGATTATTTTGCGGCGTTGCGGAGTAGATGTTTTAGGGTGCGGACGGCGGATTCCATGTCCTCGACGGGAACATATTCAAAGCGGCCGTGGAAGTTTTCACCGCCGGTGAAGATGTTCGGGCAGGGGAGGCCTTCGTAGGACAGGCGTGCGCCGTCGGTGCCGCCGCGGACGGGGACGATGCTGGGCGCGACGCCTGCGTCGAGCATGGCCTGCTTGGCTGCCTCAACGATGTGCAGCACCGGCTCGATCTTTTCTTTCATATTATAATAGCTGTCCTTGATCTCGACCTGTACGGTGCTTTTGCCGTAGCGGTCGTTCAGCAGGGCGGCGATTTTTGCAAACTGCGCCTTTTTCGCCTCGAACTTTGCGCGGTCGTGGTCGCGGATGATGTATTCCAGCGTCGTTTTTTCCACCTCGCCGTGGATGGCGCACAGGTGGCAGAAGCCCTCATATTTTTCCGTATGCTCCGGTCGCTCGACGACCGGCAGGAGCGCGTGAAATTCCATGGCGATGTTCTGAGAGTTGATCATCGTGTTTTTCGCGTAGCCGGGGTGAACATTGCGGCCGAGGACGGTTACGACGGCGGAGGCGGCGTTGAAATTTTCATATTCCAGCTCGCCGAGCGTGCCGCCGTCTACGGTGTAGGCATAGTCCGCGCCGAAGTGCGCGAGGTCAAAGCGATCCGCGCCGCGGCCGATCTCTTCATCGGGCGTGAAGCC
Source organism: uncultured Oscillospiraceae bacterium (assembly GCA_934668285.1). Taxonomy (GTDB): domain Bacteria; phylum Bacillota; class Clostridia; order Oscillospirales; family Oscillospiraceae; genus JAZOXB01. Next base: position 3,479 of record CAKUNB010000086.1, read on the forward strand.
GATGCGGATGGGGGCATGGTCGCCGCCCTCGGCCAGCAGCTCCTCGACGGCGGTCAGAATTTCCGCGATACCGGCCTTGTCGTCCGCGCCGAGGAGCGTTGTGCCGTCGGTGACGATGAGGTGCTTGCCGACGCTGCGGTTCAGGAGCGGAAAATCCTGCGCGGAGAGGACGATGTGCTTTTCCTCGTTCAAAACGATAGGGTCGCCGGTGTATTCGACGATGCGCGGCTTGATTTCAGCGCCGGAGCAATCGGGCGAGGTGTCCATGTGGGCAATCAGACCGATGGCAGGCGCTCCGGCCTTTCCGGAAACCGAGCCGTAGACATAGCCGTCCGCGTCCATGCGCGCGTCGGTGATGCCCATGGCCTTCATTTCCTCGACGAGCGCAGCGCCGAGGCGCTTTTGCTTGTCCGTGGAGGGGCAGGTTTCGCTGCTCTCGTCGGACCGGGTGTCAAAGGTTACATAGTTGAGCAGACGTTCGGATACAGTCATGATAATTCTCCTTAAGAAACTGCCCCGCCGCGCGGCGGGGCAGAGATGAGATTATTTGCAAAGCTCGGCGGTGTCCTGCGCGATCATAAGCTCCTCGTTGGTGGGGATGACCCAGACCTTGACGCGGGAGTCGTCGGCGGAGATGAGGGCTTCCTCGCCGCGGACCTTGTTGCGTTCGGGATCGAGTTTCACGCCGAGGAACTCCAGACCCTCGCAGATGGCAGCGCGGTTGGTGATGCCGTTCTCGCCGACACCGGCGGTGAACACGAGGCAATCCAGACCGCCGAGAGCGGCGGCATACGCGCCGATATACTTGCGGACCTCATAGCAGAACTTGTCGAGCGCGAGCTGGCAGGCTTCATCGCCCTTCTCTGCGCCGGCCTCCAGATCGCGGAAGTCGGAGGAAACACCGTTGGACAGCGCCAGAACGCCGGACTTTTTATTGAGCATGGTCAGGCACTCGTCAGCGGTCATGTTGTACTTATTCATAATGAACTGTGCAACGCAGGTGTCGATATCGCCCGCGCGGGTGCCCATGGGAACACCGGCCAGCGGGGACAGGCCCATCGAGGTATCCTGGCACTTGCCGTCCGCGACGGCGGAGAGGGAGGAGCCGTTGCCGAGGTGGCAGACAATGATCTTCAGCTCGCTGGCGGGCTTGCCCATCAGCTCAATGGCACGCTTGGAGACATAGCGGTGGGACGTGCCGTGGAAGCCGTAGCGGCGCAGATGGTCGTTTTCGTAGTACTCCGTGGGAATGGCATAGCGGTAGGCCTTCGGGGGCATGGTCATATGGAACGCGGTGTCGAACACGGCGACCTGGGGCTTGCCGGGCATGGCCTTCTCGCAGGCCTCGATGCCCATGAGGTTGGCGGGGTTATGCAGCGGGCCGAGGGGGATGCAGTCGCGGATGGCCTGCTTGCACGGCTCGTCGATGATGCAGGAGGCGATGAACTTATCGCCGCCGTGGAGGACACGGTGGCCGACGGCATCGATCTCATCGACGGACTTGATCACGCCGTATTCCGGATCGACCAGAATGGAAAGCACGGCCTCAATGGCCTCGGCATGGCTGGGCATGGGAATGTCGCGGACGACCTTGGTGCCGTTGGCAAGATTCTTGTGCGTCAGGCGGCCGTCGATATAGATACGCTCGCACAGACCCTTGGCGGTGACGACGCCGGTATCGGGGTCCATGAGCTGGTATTTCAGCGACGAGCTGCCTGCGTTGATAACGAGAATGTTCATAGTGATCTCAACTCCTGTAAATTCTTGTTTCTTTTTTCTCGCATTCGTGATAGTATTATCGCATACGATCTTATTCTATAATATATTTGCGCGGGTGACAAGTGCTTTTTTGGAAATGAGGGAAAAAGTTTGAAGAAGATCGGCGTAATTTGCGAGTATAACCCCTTCCACAACGGGCACGCGAAGCAGCTTGCCGCGTTACGTGAGCAGGGGACGGTCGTCTGTTTGATGAGTGGGAATTACGTCCAGCGCGGGGAGCCTGCGGTGCTGGACAAGCTGACGCGCGCGCGGGCGGCGGTGCTGTGCGGCGCGGACGTTGTGCTGGAGCTGCCGCTGACGTATGCGATTCGCTCGGCAGAGGGCTTTGCCGATGGTGCGGTCGATCTTTTTATGAAGCTCGGGTGCGTGGAGACGCTCGCGTTCGGGTGCGAGGAGGTTGACCATAATAAAATTATGTCAACCGCGAGAGCGCTGCTGACTCCGGAATTTCCGGGGTTCTTAAAGGTGGAGCTGGCGCTTGGCAAGAGCTTCCCCGCGGCACGTCAGCGGGCCTTGGAACGACTCGGTGCGGACGCTGCGCTGCTTTCTGCGCCGAATAATATTCTGGCCGTCGAGTACTGCAAGGCGATCATAAAACGCGGCGAAACAATTGAACCGCTGATGCTGCAGCGGGAGGGGAGCTATCACCTGAGCGATGATCCGGAAAACCCGTCGGCCTCGTTCCTGCGCGGGCGGGAGGACTGGATGGGCTTTGTGCCGGAGGCGGCGCTGGCGGTCTTCCGCGACGCGCCGCGCTATTGCCTTGCGGCAGGGGAGCGGGCGTGGCTGGCGCGGCTGCGGGCGATGACGGACGAGGAATTTGCCGCGCTGCCCTACGGCGGTGAGGGCTTGTGGCGCAAGGTCGCTGCCGCCTGCCGTGCGGAGCGGACGCTGGAGGATATTCTGGCGGCGGCAAAGTCCAAGCGCTATACGCGGACGCGGCTGATGCGGCTGCTGCTGTGCGCTTATCTGGGCGTTACGGAGGAGCGGCTGAATGACGAAGCGCCCTATGTCCGCGTGCTGGCCGTGAACGAGTGCGGGCAGAGCGCACTGCGGCAGATGAAAAAAGAGGGCATTTTGCCGCTCGTCAATGCAGGCGCCCTGCCGCCGGAGGCGGACTACTGGAAGCTGGAGCAGCGGGCAAGCGCGCTGTACGAGCTGTTCCGCTGCGGCGAAGCCGGGGCGGCGGATAGCGAGCGGCGGGCACGGATCGCTCGCATTACGCCGGGGGCTTGATCGCTTATTTGTATCCGCCGCCGCACGCAGCGGCTATATATGGTGCTGATTCGAAAAAATCCTGCTGAAAAAATGAAAAAAACACTTGCATTTCAATAAGATGTGTGGTACTATAGTCGGGCGTTGAAATAAAAGGGGGCAACATGCCCTTTTACGAAAAGAAGAAAGAGGTGAATGCAATGAAGGAAGGAATCCATCCGAAGTACGAACAGACGACGATCAGATGCGCGTGCGGC
>CAKUNB010000087.1 GCA_934668285.1 uncultured Oscillospiraceae bacterium
ACCACGGGTCTTCGTCCAGATACCGCATGCACGTATCAAAAGTTGCGCCGCCCCAGCATTCCAGCGACCAGTAGCCCATGTTGTCGAGCACTTCGCAGGCGGGAAGCATGTCCTCGATGCGCATCCGGGTCTTTGCCTGGGACTGATGCGCGTCGCGGAGAATGGTTTCAGTGATATACAAAGGCTTCTTTTCCATGATTCAAACCTCCTTAACCGAACAGAGCGATGAACACGCCTGCGGCAACGGCGGAGCCGATAACACCGGCAACGTTCGGGCCCATCGCGTGCATGAGCAGGAAGTTGCTCGGATCCTCGCGCTGGCCTTCCTTCTGGGAAACGCGCGCGGCCATCGGGACGGCGGAAACACCGGCAGAACCGATGAGCGGATTGATCTTCTTGCCTTCCGGCAGGAACAGGTTCATGAACTTGGCAAGCAGGACGCCGCCGGCCGTGCCACCCGCAAAGGCGATAACGCCGAGAACAATGATGCCGATGGTGCGCGGAGTCAGGAAGCTGTCAGCCTGTGCAGTTGCGCCAACGGAAACGCCGAGCAGAATGACGACGATGTTCATCAGCTCGTTCTGCGCGGTCTTGTTCAGACGCTCGGTCACGCCGCACTCACGGAAGAGGTTGCCCAGCATCAGGCAGCCGACCAGAGGCGTAGCGGAGGGAACGAACAGGGCGACAAAGAAGGTAACGGCGATCGGGAACACGATCTTTTCCTTCTTGGAAACCTTGCGGAGGTTGTCCATGCGGATGAGGCGTTCCTTCTTGGTGGTCAGGCCGCGCATGATGGGCGGCTGGATGACCGGAACGAGCGCCATGTAAGAGTAGGCAGCGATCGCGATCGGGCCGAGCAGCATCGGAGCGAGCTTTGAGGTGACGTAGATGGCGGTCGGACCGTCTGCGCCGCCGATGATGCCGATGGCAGCGGCCATGGCCTGCGTGAAGCTCAAGCCTTCAATGCCGATCTGGGAAATGAGCAGAGCGCCGAGGTAGGCAACGAAGATACCGAGCTGAGCGGCAGCGCCGAGCAGCAGGCTCTTGGGGTTGGCAATCAGCGGGCCGAAGTCGGTGGAGGCGCCGACACCGATGAAGATCAGGCACGGATAGATCTGGAGCTTAACGCCCAGATACAGCACGTCGATCAGGCCGAAGGTATCGGAATTGCTGAACGCTTCCCAGTTGATGTGGCCGGTTTCGTTGATGAAGATCTCGGTGTGGTACATACCGGCACCGGGGAGGTTCGTCAGCAGCATACCAAAGGCGATGGGCAGGAGCAGCAGCGGCTCGAAGCCCTTGCCGATGGCAAGATAGAGCAGGACGAAGGAAATGAGGATCATGATGATCGATTTCCAGTCGGCGTTATGGACCAGCGACATAATGCCGGTCTGATCGATGAAGTTCGTCAGGGCTTCCCCGTTGGATTCGGCGCCTTTTTCGTCAGCCGCAGGCTCTGCCGAGGTGAGAACGGGAGTATCCGTTTCATGGGCCTTTTCGGCGGCAGAGGCGAGGGTCATGCACAGGCAGACCAGCAGGCCGAGCACCAGCAGACCGATCATCAGCCGATGCATCTTTTTATTATTTTTGAACATGGCAGTATCTCCTTCGCGCGATTAGCCGATGGTGCAAAGGAGGGCAGCAGTTTCGACGGAGTCGCCCTTGCGGACGTTGACACCCGTGACCTTGCCGTCGCAGGGAGCCATGATTTCGTTTTCCATCTTCATAGCCTCAAGAATGACGAGCACGTCGCCCTTCTTGACGGACTGGCCGGCCTGGACCTTGATGTCAAGGATGGTGCCGGGCATGGGGGCCTCGACCTTCTGGCCACCGGCGGGAGCGGCGGCGACGGGAGCTGCCTTCGCTGCGGGAGCGGCGGCGCTCATGGTCGCGGGAGCGGACATTTCTTCGATTTCGATCTCATACAGAGAGCCGTTAACATTCACACGATACTTTTTCATTTCTAAATTTCCCTTTCAAATGTGTTAGAGTTTTTTGATGGACAGAATGCGGATGGCAGAGGCGTCGGTGCCGCTCATTTCAGCAATAGCAGCGGAAACGGCTGCGACAAATTCGGCGCGGTTGGGAATCTCATTGACGGCGGGAGCCGGAACGCTTGCTTCTTCCTTCTTGCCGCTGCCGCGGAACAGCAGACCGAGCAGAGAGCAAAGCACGATGATGAGCGTCAGGACGATGAACACCGTTGCAAGACCCATGACAACAACAAACCAGTTTTGCATTGTTTTCCTCCTTCTTTGGAAATTTGAATCCATATTTGCTTATATGGACGGCACGGGGCCGGAGAAAAAATGGAAGGCTTACTCGACAGTGAAGCCGGTGGAAGCAAGCAGCTTCCCGTTGATGTAGATGTCCAGCACATAGCTGCCGGGAACGGAGGCCTCTCCCTGCGCGGCAGGAAGCGGAATGGCGTTCGCGTGGCGGCGGTTGTACCACAGGTCATCCCATGCAAACTCCCGCGAGACATCGTTGACGACGTGGCTGTTCTCGTCGCGCACGGCGTAGAGCAGCGTGACGGTGTCGTCCGACTGATTGACGGCGTTGACCTCGACGCAGACCGCGATTTTGTCTTCGGCGCCGAAGACGGTGCGGCTGTCGTTCAGATCAAAGTACGACCAATCCGCCTTGTTCGGCTCGCGCCAAAGAGAAACCAGCGAGGAGCTGAGGGAATAAGGCGGCTCGGGGGTAATGCCGTAATCGGTAAAGGCCTCGCAGGACGAGGTTTTTACGGTAACGGTGGACTGGCCGAACACGGCAGACGAGGCGTCCGCCGCAGTCAGCGAGAGGGTGATGGTGTATTCCGTGTCGGGGATCAGGTTTTCCAGCGTAGCGGAGGTGCCGTTGACGGCGCCGTTTTCGCCGTTGAGCATGTAGGCCGCGTGGAGACTGCCGACCGTGTTGTACGAGACGTACCAGCCGCCCGACGGGGAACCGGCGGGGGTGTCCCAGCTGACCGTGACGCTGCCGTCGACATTGGCCGTGGCGGCGAGGCTGTCAACGATGATGGGATTGGCCGGAAGGGTGAGCTTGGGGATCAGATCCATGCCGGGCGCAGTGAGGGTGAAGGTGTACTCGCGGTCAAAATCGGGCAGCTCCAGCGTTGCGGTGCACTCGCCGGAAACGGTGGTGATGGGGTCAAGCCCGTCCGCACCGCACAGAATCTCCCACTGCTTCGGGCTGTTCTCGCCCTGCTCCCAGGTCAGCGTGACGGTGTTTCCGCTGATCTGGCTGATTTTCAGATTCTTTGCTTCGACAATCGGAAGAATTTCATACTGCGTGGTCGTCTCGCCGGAGAGGTAAACGCCCTCGGAGCCGGAAAGCGAGAAGGTATAAAGCTCATTGGGCAGCAGACCGGAGACAACATAGGAGCTGCCGACAAAGGAATACGTGTTGCCGGCCGAGCCGTCGGCAGCGGCGCAGGTGAGCTGCCACTGGGCGGGGGCGGGGCCGTCGTAGGTAAAGGAGAGCTGCACCTGACCGTCCTCATCGCCGCGGACACCGCGGAAATCGGAGATGACTGTCGATTCCGGCGTGGTGACGTTGATGGTATAGGCCTCGGCGTTGCGGAGCTTGTGATACTGCGCCGCGCTGACGGCAACAGTGTAGGTCGTCTTTTCGGAAAGATTGGAGAAGGTGTAGAGACTGCCGTCGCGGACGCCGGGGTAGGCGTTGCCGTAGCTGTCCGTGCAGGTCAGGACGAAGCGGCTTGGATCGTCGTCCGAAACCAGCTCCACAGTCATCTCCTGCGTGTCGCAGGAAAGGACGCTCAGCTGCGTCATATCGACAAAATACCAGCCGATCAGGAAGTACGCAACTGCGCCGATGGCGGCCAGCAGCGCAACGATGACCGTAATGGGCAGCCAGCGGGACTTTTTCTTCGGCTCGGCAGGCTCGTCGTCCGTTTCCTCGCTGTCGACATAGTCGTGCGACGGCTCGGCGGGCGCGGCCTCCTCTGCGGGCGGCGCGGCTTGCGCGGCCTCCTCGGATGCGGCGGGCGGCTCCTCCTCGGGGGTCGGGCCGACGACGGCGCTGACCGATGCCAGCAGCGCGTCAAGATCCATCTGATCGGGATCGAAATCCTCGTCCTCAGTCGGCTCCTCTGCCGCAGGGGCCGTTGCAGCGGGCTGCTGTGCCTCGGGGGCCTCCTCAGAGGGCGCCGAGGCGGGCGCGTCCTCCGGCTGCGGCGGCGCCTCGGCGGCGGGGGCCGCTTCGGGGGCTGCCGGAGTCTCCTCGGGCGCGGGAGCGGGGGCTTTCTTCGCGGGCTTTGCGGTCAGGGCGGGGGCGTTCGGGTCAATGTCGTCCTCCGTGCCTGCGCCGGTCAGATCGGGGGAGAAGCTGCGGCGGAAATCCTCGTCAAGCTCCTCGGCCTCGGTCATGCGCATCGGCTCGGCGGTTTCCTCCTCGGCCGCATCGGTGTCGACCAGCGGCTCGTCCGAGGTGACGATCGGCGGAACGATCAGCGTGTCCGACACCTCGTTTCGCTGCATATACAGCGTCAGCGCCTGCTTGAATTCCTCCGGCGTCTGATAGCGGTTCTCCTTCTTGAAGGCGCAGGCCTTGAGAAGAATTCCGGCCATTTCGTAGTCGGCGTAGAGCGGTGTGGGCAGGGGCTTGCCGGACAGGCGAAGCTTGTCCGCCATGGCCTCCGAGGTGTTCTCGTCCACAAACGGGCCGTGGTTGCCGTTGTAGATCCGGTAGAGCACCATGCCGAGGGAGTAAAGGTCGATGGTCGGATTGGGCGAAAGCGTAAAGTCCGACAGCTCCGGCGCGGAGAACGGGCCGATGTATTCCTCGGGAATGCAGGTGTAGCGCAGGTCTTCAATCGCGGCAAGGCCGAGATCGCCCAGCAGGAACTTGCCCGTCGGCATCAGGTAGATGTTTTCCGGCTTGATGTTTGCAAACAGGTAACCCGCCTCGCGGCAGACCGACAGCGCGTCGCAGATGTCGATGCCGAGATTGACGGCGCGCAGATTCGTGATGGAGCTTTGGGCTAAGTAGTCGCTCAGGGAGATGTACAGCGGGTAGAGGATGTAGACGTCGTAGCCGACGCCGGTGTCCTTCGGCTCAATCTGATAGCGCAGCGCGCCGGCATAGCTGCCGCTGGCCGCCAGCTCCTGCCCCTTGTCCAGCTCCTGCCGGATGTCCGCGACGACGCGGGTGTAGTACCCGTGCACCGCCTCCTCGGAGGGATAAGCGCCGGAGAGAATCAGCGCGCGGACCTGACTGTCCGTTGCGGGAACAGACAGCCGCTTGAGAACAAAGCGCTCCGAGGCCGGATTGCGCAGGATAAAACAGGAGCGTCCGTTGTGCTCACCGGCTTCGCGCTCCACGGCCAGATGATCCAGCAGCGGGGAGATCATTTTCAGCTCGGGCATGGTTTCCGCCTCCTAAAACAAATCGAATTCTCACGACTATATACTATGACATTTTTGCAAAAAAATCAACAACAATCTTGCCAGAATCTGAAGAAAATGATATGATACAGAAAATCAGCGCGGCGCAGCGGAGCTTTCCACCGCCCGCACCGGCCTGAAAAGTACAGATACATGCAAACCGGAAGGAGCAAAGCATGGAGAATAAAGTAGTTTGCTACTATTGCGGAACGATCTACAGCCAGTCGCGCGGCAAGTGCCCCCTCTGCGGCAGCAGCACCCACGCCGACGAGCCGCAGCCCGTCCGCCGCGAGCGCCTGAGCGAGCAGCAGCGGCGGCAGCACCGCCGCACTGCAGCAAAGAGCGCAAAGGGGAAGTATTCGTCAAAGAAGACACAGAAATCCGCCAAGGGGCTGCTGACCGCCGCCTTGATCTTTCTGACGCTGACGGTGCTCGTGGTCGGCGTCTTTATCGGCGACATGATCGGCTGGTGGGGCGGTCTGGAGGATCGCGTGGACCGCTCGCAGCAGACCGAGCTGACGTTGCCCGACACGAGCTGCTCGGAGCTGACGGTTTCCGCCGCTTCGCTGGAATTCGGCGCGGCCGGAGAAACCGCAGAGCTGACGGCAAGCGTCAACGCTTCGTGCGACGAGGTGCTTTACTGCAACAGCGCTAACGCCGGCGTCGCCGTCGTCGACCATCAGGCGAAGACGGACAACGACGCAAAGCAGAAAAGCGCGGTATTCACCGTCACCGCGACCGGCGCGGGCACAACGGAGATCACCTTCACCTGCGGCGGCAAGAAGCAGTCGTGCACCGTTACGGTCGGCGGCGAACCGGCGCAGTCCTCCGAGACGGCGCCGCTCGACCCGCTGGGCGACGATTACACGCCGCTGCTGAGCTGCGGCGATAACGCCTCACTCTTTGCCAAGGGCGAAACGATGTACCTGCGGGTCGATAATCTGCCGCAGGGCTACACCGCCAACTGGTCGACCGCCGATGCGACGGTTGCGAAGATCAGCCCCGCCGGTGAGCTGACCGCCATCGGCAGCGGCAGAACGACGGTCACCGCAGAGGTTGGCGGCAGGACGGCCCAGGTGCTGGTGCGCTGCGTGTTCGACGGCGACGACCTTGGCGCGCATCTGGAGAATACGGACGTGACGCTCTACGTCGGCAATACCTTCTACCTCTATCTCTACGACTCGCAGGGCGAGCACATCACGGACATCACCTACACCGGCGGCGATGCCGGCATCTGCAAGGCAGAGGGCGGCATCGTAACCGCCATCGCCCGCGGCACCACCACCGTGACCGTG
>CAKUNB010000088.1 GCA_934668285.1 uncultured Oscillospiraceae bacterium
CCTTTTAAGTCCGCACCGTAAAGACTCGTCGCGCCGTCGGCGGCGGTGCCGAAGGCCCATACGCCGCGCTCCTTCAGCTCCCGCAGCGTGGCGGCAATGTTGCTGACGCGGGCGACCTTCATGTATTCGATTGCTCCGGCGGAGGCCTTGGCGACCACGGCGGTCAGCGCGACGCTGCGGCGCTTGGGGATGATGACGCCGTGCGCACCGGCGCACTCGGCGGTGCGGAGGATCGCGCCGAGATTGTGCGGATCGGACAGCTCGTCGCACACGACGATGAGCGGAGCCTGCCCGCGTTCCTCGGCGGCGGCAAGGATGTCGTCAATTGACGCGTAATCGTGCGCGGCGACCGAGGCGATGATGCCCTGATGTGCGCCGGTGGGACTCATGTCGTTGAGCTTGCGGCGGTCGATGCGGACGACGACCGCGCCTGCGTCCTTTGCCATGGCGGCGAGGCGCCCGAGCGCACGGTCGGTGTCGCCGTCGGCCAGAAAGACCTTGTTGATGGTTCTTCCGCTGCGCAGCGCTTCCGTTACGGCATTGCGCCCCTCGATCAGCCCCTCGTCCAGCGCGGCGGGCGTATCATTTTTCGTTTCTTTTCTCATAAATTGACTCCGTTATTATAAAAAATTACGAACAATATCATTATAACAAAAAATGCTTTCGGAAACAATACTAAATATCCGCTTGCGGGAAAAAGGGCGAAGAAAGCCCCGAGCTTGCCGGAATTCATAAAAAGTTCATGAAACATGGACGCTCCGTCATTGCGAAAGTCGGAAAAATATGCTATTATTTTGGGGAAACTTTGAAGAAAAGACGTGCGAGTACTTTATCCCGCAGACGTTTGCAGGAAGGTGGCAGGATATGTCCAACCAAAATCCCAATGGTCAACAGAACCGAAATCGGAACAATCAGAACAATAACAACCGGCAGCGCAATTCCATTCTCGCACTGATCGTAATTGTTCTTCTGGTTACGGTTTTCTGGAATCAGATCTATCGTATGATCCTCGGCAGCGGCGAGAAGGAGGTCACGTACGACGTGTTCCTCAGCCAGCTCGAGAAGGATGATATCAACGAGGTTGAGATCGGCACGGAGTATATCACCTTTACGCTCCGCTCCGAAAAGGACGACGCGCGGCCCACGGCCTATGTGACCCAGCGCCTGCCGGGCGTGGAGCTGACGCCGCTGGTCGAGCAGATGAAGGGAAACAACGTGACCTTCACTGGCGACATTGTGCAGGACACGACCGGCTCGTTCCTGCTGTCTTGGATCGTGATGCCGATCATGCTGTTCGCGCTGTTTTCGCTGCTGCTGCGCTTTATCGCGGGCCGCAGCGGCGGCGGTGGAGGCGGCGGCTTTGGCGGTATCGGCAGCATCGGCAAGAGCCGCGCCAAGGTTTATATGGAAAAGGAGACCGGCGTGACCTTCCGCGATGTGGCCGGTCAGGACGAGGCGAAGGAATCGCTCGTTGAGATCATCGACTTTTTGCACAACCCCAAGAAGTATACCGCCATCGGCGCGAAGCTGCCGAAGGGCGCGCTGCTCGTCGGCTCGCCCGGCACCGGCAAGACGCTGCTGGCCAAGGCCGTCGCGGGCGAGGCGCATGTGCCGTTCTTCTCCATCTCCGGCTCGGACTTTGTGGAAATGTTCGTTGGCGTTGGCGCAAGCCGCGTGCGCGACCTGTTTCAGGAGGCCGCGAAGGTCGCTCCTGCCATCATCTTTATCGATGAGATCGACGCCATCGGCCGCAGCCGCGACAGCCGCTTCGGCGGCAACGACGAGCGCGAGCAGACGCTCAACCAGCTGCTGGCGGAGATCGACGGCTTCGATTCGTCCAAGGGCGTTGTGATTCTGGCCGCGACGAACCGGCCGGAGATTCTGGACAAGGCGCTGCTCCGCGCGGGCCGTTTCGACCGCCGGATCGTCGTCGACCGGCCGAATCTGGAGGGGCGCTATCAGACTCTCGTCGTCCACACGCGTAATATCAGGCTGGCAGAGGACGTCGACCTGAAGAAGCTCGCGCAGGCGACGGCGGGCGCGGTCGGCGCTGACCTTGCAAACCTTGTCAACGAGGCGGCGCTCCGCGCCGTGCGCATGGGCCGCCAGACGGTCAATCAGCAGGATCTGCTGACCTCTTTCGAGGTCGTTATTGCGGGCACGGAAAAGAAGGGCACTGTCCTGACCGACATTGAAAAGCGCATTGTTGCGTATCACGAGGTCGGCCACGCGCTGGTCGCCGCGCTGAAGAAGCATTCTCAGCCCGTTTCCAAGATCACCATCGTCCCGCACACCTCCGGCGCTCTGGGCTACACGATGCAGATGCCGGAGGAGGAAAAATTCCTTAATTCCAAAGAAGAACTGCTCGTTCAGCTCCAGACGCTGCTCGGCGGACGCGCTGCGGAGCAGACCGTGTTCGGCATTCAGACGACCGGCGCGTCGAACGATATCGAGCGCGCGACCGATCTGGCCCGCCGGATGGTCACGCAGTTTGGCATGAGCGACAAGATCGGCCTGATGGCGCTGAGCACGACGAACAACGAATACCTCGACGGGCAGGCCTATATGGACTGCGCGCAGAGCACGGCGGCAGATGCGGACAGCGAGGTGCGCGCCCTGCTGCAGCAGAGCTATGAGGCGGCAAAGCAGGTGCTTGCCGAGCACCGGCCGCTGCTTGACGAAATTGCGCTGTATCTTCTGCAGAAGGAGACCATCAGCGGCGACGAGCTGATGACCTACGTCAATGCGGAAAGCCAGCGACTGCCCGCTGCGGATGAGGAGGCGGCGCAATGAGCTGGAAGGATGTCATAACGTTTTTCAAGACCCTGACGCTCAACCGCCTGCTGCCCGCGATCGTGATTCTCGCGGTCGGCGTTGTGCTGGTGCGGCTGCTGGTCAAGCTCTTTGATCGCGGCCTGCAGCACTCCAAGCTCGACCGGACCATGTTCGGCCTGCTGCGGACGGTCATGCGGATCTTGCTTTACACCATCGTGATTCTCATTGCACTGAGCAGCCTCGGCGTGGATGTGACCTCGCTGGTGGCGCTGCTGAGCGTGCTGTCGCTGGCCATTTCGCTGGCGGTGCAGAACGCGCTGGCCAATTTCTTCGGCAGTATCACGCTGCTGGCGACGCATCCGTTCCATGTGGGCGACTATATCGAGATCGGCGCGGACAGCGGCACGGTCGAGGAGATCGGCATGAGCTATACCACGATCATGACCTTTGACGGCAAGCGGATTTATATCCCCAACAGCGACGCGGCCTCGGCCCGTATCTGCAACTATACCGCCGAGGGCAAGCGGCGCGTTGATCTAGTGATCGGCGCGTCCTATGAGGACGATATTTCGCTGGTGAAGGAGACGCTGCTGGGGATCGTTCCGACGGAAAGGCTCCTGCCGGACACAAAGCCGGAGGTCTGCGTCAACGCCTACAAGGACAGCTGCGTGGAGTATGTTCTGAAATTCTGGGTGAAGGACACCGACTATTGGGATGTCTATTTCGCCGCGAACGAGGCGATCAAGCGCGAATTCGACCGCGCGGGCATCAGTATCCCATACCCGCAGGTCACCGTACACAACGCGAAAGACTGACCCTACAAAACTGACCTTACAAAAATGTAAGACGAACGGGAGGAAATGTAAGCCGATTCGATGGCGGGCATTACCTCCCGTGTGTTATGCTTGTCCCGAAGTCAAAGGAGGTTCTGTTATGAGCTTATTGGAGGTACGAAACGTACAGAAAATTTATACCACCCGCTTCGGGGGCAGCACCGTGGAGGCGCTGCACGACGTAAACTTCACCGTGGAGGAGGGCGAATACGTCGCCATCATGGGCGAATCCGGCTCGGGCAAGACGACGCTTTTGAACATCCTTGCCGCGCTGGACAAGCCGACGCAGGGAACGGTCCTGCTGGACGGCAGGGATTTTTCCGCGCAGAAGGAGCAGACGCTTTCCGCCTTCCGGCGCGACCAGCTCGGCTTTGTATTTCAGGAGTTCAATCTGCTGGATACGTTTAATATCGGCGACAATATCTGCCTGCCGCTGGTGCTGGCGGGAAAAAGCTGGCGCGAGATGGAGCCGCGCCTGAACGCCGTCGCCGCCGAGCTTGGTATTTCTGACCTGCTGAAAAAGTATCCCTATGAGATCTCCGGCGGTCAAAAGCAGCGGGCTGCGGCGGCAAGAGCGCTGATTACCCGCCCGCGCCTTGTGTTGGCGGACGAGCCGACCGGTGCGCTCGATTCCCGTGCGACCGACGAGCTGCTGCGCCTGTTTTCGGAGGTCAACGCGCGAGGGCAGACGATCCTGATGGTCACCCACTCGGTCAAGGCGGCGAGTCACGCCGGACGCGTGCTGTTTATCAAGGACGGCGAGGTGTTTCATCAGATCTATCGCGGCGGCTGCACGGACGATCAATTCTATCAGAAGATCGCCGACACGCTGACGCTGCTTGCGACGGGCGGTGAAGCGAAATGAGATTTTACGCACGGCTCGCGGTTGCGGGCATCCGAAAAAACAAACGGCTGTATGTGCCGTTTCTGTTGACCTGCATCGGCATGGTGCTGATGTTTTTCCTGATCTCGTTTCTTTGTTATGACCCGCTGCTGTCGGAGATGCGCGGCGGCACGAGCCTAGGTATCATTCTTCGGCTGGCACAGTTTGTGATCGCAATCTTTGCGCTGATCTTCCTGTTTTATACGAATTCCTTCCTGATGCGCCGCCGAAACCGCGAATTCGGCCTGTATAACGTGCTCGGCATGAGCAAGCGGAATATTGCGCGGCTGCTGGCGTGGGAAACGCTGATCATTTTCCTCCTGTCGCTTCTGATCGGCACGGCGCTCGGCGTTGTGCTGTCGAAGCTTGCCGAGCTGGGGCTGATGAGGCTCCTGCGAGAGGAGCCGGCGCTGCACTTTGCAATGTCGGTCGAGCCGTTTTTGTGGACGGCCGGTATTTTTGCGGTGATCTTTCTGCTGCTCTTGGGGAAAGCCCTGCTGCAGCTTTGGAGGACGGACACGCTGAAGCTGCTGCACAGTGAAAATCTCGGCGAGCGTCCGCCGAAGGCAAATTGGGTCGGTGCGCTGCTCGGTGCGGTGCTGCTCGGCGCCGCGTATTGGCTGTCGGTCAGCATTGAGGAGCCGATCTCGGCAATCGCTTGGTTCTTTGTCGCGGTCATTATGGTCATCGCGGCGACGTATCTGCTGCTGATCTCCGGCTCGGTGGCGCTCTGCCGTATTTTGCAGCGGAACAAGCGGTACTATTACCGGCCGAACCACTTTGTTTCCGTTTCCTCTATGGCCTACCGCATGAAGCGCAACGGCGCGGGGCTGGCGTCGATCTGCATCCTCAGCACGATGGTACTGGTCATGATCTCCTCAACGGCGAGCCTGTATCTCGGCGTGGAGGATATGCTGACCGGCCGCTACGGTAACGATATTACGGCGACGATTAGCCTTTTGGAGCCGCAGAGCTACGATTCGGAGCGCTTCAGCGCTCTGACCGGGGAAATTCTGGAGGCATATCGGGAGCAGCAGCCGGAGAATGTGGTGACGGGTCGCTATTTTATTGCCGACTTCCCGTACGACGGCAAGGTGTTCGGCGGCGAGGGGAGACAGGAAGGCATCATCTTTTTGCCGATCGAGGATTATAACGCCCTGCTCGGCACACAGCTTACTCTTGGCCCGGACGAGGCGCTGGCGAGCAGCACGCTCGGCGCGGATCGGCTGATTTTCGGCGAGCTGCCGCCGCTGCACGTTACGGGAACGGCGGGCGAGGTGCCGCTTTTTGACCGCGACACCCTTTCGCGCAACGCTTGCGTCGTTTTGGGCGATTTCGACGGTTTTATTGTACGCCTCTTAACGGCAATTGAGGACGGGACGGTGACTGCCTCCGATTCGAACGGCGCATGGTGGAAAATCGGCTTTGACCTTGCAAGGCCGACGATGAAGCCGGGAAAGGACATACAGCTGCTGTCGGATGTGTTAGGGGACTGGGACAATCGCTGCTGGTGCGGCTATGGTCTGTCCAGCCTTCCGGAAAACCGGCTGGATTTCTACGCGGCATACGGCGGACTGTTCTTCATCGGTATTCTGCTGAGTATCGTGTTTATCCTTGCGGCGGTACTCATCATCTATTATAAGCAGGTCTCCGAGGGCTACGAGGACCAAATGCGGTTTGCCGTTATGCAGAAGGTCGGCATGGATAAGCGCGCCATCCGCAAGAGCATCAATGCGCAGATTTTGCTGGTGTTCTTCCTGCCGCTGCTGCTGGCAGGGCTGCATCTGACCTTTGCCTTCCCGCTGGTGTGGCGCATTTTGCAGCTGTTCGAACTGTCGAATCTGAAGCTGCTGATTTTTGTGACAATCGGCGCGTATCTGGTGTTTGCGCTGCTGTATACCTTGGTCTACCGCCTGACGTCGAATGCGTATTACAACATCGTCAGCGGCGCAAAGGGAGCGTGAGCGGATGAAAGCAGCCCTTTCCCGCCTCGCCGTCGGCCTCGGGGCGGTGGTGATAGCGATTTTGTCCGTCCCGACTGCGATTGGCGTTGGACTGATTTGCCTCGCCCGCGCGGGAGTGGACAGGATTAGTGAATGATGAATGTTGAATGACAAATGATAAATTAGGTGTGCCTGCAGCACGGATTGAATCATCCGCTGCGGCGGGACGGGAGACCCTCTCAGTCATGGCCGTAGGCCATGACAGCTC
>CAKUNB010000089.1 GCA_934668285.1 uncultured Oscillospiraceae bacterium
GAGATTCTCTTCGAGCAGGATTTCGAAGGCGAGAAGTTCCCGCCGGAGGGCTGGGAGATCGACGGCGGCACTGAGACGTGGATACGCTACAGCTATTACAACCTCAATAAGACGCAGGCTGCTTATGTCAGCGCCGGCAAAAACAAGCAGGACGAACGCCTGATCGCTCCTTCTGTCAATCTGCTGGGCGCGACGGATACGAATCTTGAGTTCGACTATGCATATCCGTACTACGGCATGAAGAGACATGAGTTCACCTTCACGCTTGAAGCATCGGCAGACGGCGGCAGCACGTGGCAGACAATCTGGAATGCCGAAGATACCCTCGGCGATTCTTTGGTCGGCTACGTAAATGCGGATCGTGCCTTTGTATCGATTCCGGAAGAGCTGTGCGTCGGAAATCTCCTCCTGAGCTGGCATTATACGAGACCTGCCGGTGAAGACTATTCCGGCATCGCCGCGATCGACAACGTGAAGCTTGAGGCGATTGGTGTCCAGACCGACATCGAGGGCTACGCCAAGATCACCGCCACGGCAGGCGAGGGCGGTACGATCACGCCCGCAGGCCGTACTTACGTCAAGAACGGCGAGAGCCAGACCTACACCATCACCGCCATGGTCGGCTACGAGATCAGCGACGTGCTGGTGGACGGCACCTCCATCGGTGCGGTCACAAGCTACACCTTCGAGAACGTGACCGGCCCGCACACCATCGAGGCCCGCTTCAAGGTTTCCAGCGGCGTCCCCGGCGTTTACTTCGCCAACGACTTTGAAGACGCCGACTTCCCGACCCGTGGCTGGACCGTTGAGAACAAAAGTACCACCAGCAGCCTCCAGTGGCATCAGGCGACCTTTACGAGCCTGAACAGGACAAAGGTTGCACTGATGGAAAATGACTACGATGAGGAAAACTGGTCGCACCGTCCCGCACAGGACGCATGGCTCATTTCTCCGACCGTAGACCTCGGCGGCAAGGGCGCAACGCTGGAATTCGACGTTGCGGCTGGCTACAATGAGCTGCTGAGAGAAAAATCCATGAACCTGACGGTTCAGATTTCCAACGACGGCGGCGAAACGTGGGATCCGCTCTGGGATGCCCAGACGGCGATGGCTTCGGTGCGTTGGGACGTTTATCTCAAGACCCATGTTGAGCTGAAGCTGCCCTTGCTCTACTGCAAGGACGGCACCCGCATCGCCTTCAACTACACGAAGAAGAACGGCTGGAATGGCGATAAGATTGCGATCGACAACGTTGCGCTGAAGGATCCGAACGCGGATTGCGCCCATACCGAAACCGAGCTGCGCAACACCAAGGATGCGACCTGCACCGTTGACGGCTACACCGGCGATACCTACTGCAAGGACTGCGGCGCTCTGCTCAAGACCGGCACCGTGATCAAGGCACTTGGCCATGACTATGTTGACCACGAGGGCAAGGCGGCCACCTGCACCGAAAAGGGCTGGAAGGCCTACCAGACCTGCAGCCGCTGCGACTACACGAGCTATCAGGAAATCCCCGCCGCCGGTCATACCGAGGTCGTGGATGCAGCCGTCGAGGCCACCTGCACCAAGGACGGCAAGACTGAGGGCAAGCACTGCTCCGTTTGTAAGGCAGTTCTCGTCGAGCAGAAGGTCATTCCCGCGAAGGGTCACACCGAGGTCGTAGACAAGGCGGTTGAGCCGACCTGCACCAAGGACGGCAAGACCGAGGGCAAGCATTGCTCCGTCTGCAACGAGGTTCTCGTTGCGCAGAAGGAAGTCCCCGCAAAGGGCCACAGCTACAAGAACGGCGTCTGCACCGTCTGCGGCGCGAAGGATCCGAACTACGTCGAACCCGAAAAGCCGTGGGTCAACCCGTTCAAGGACGTCAAGGAATCCGACTGGTTCTATGATGGCGTGAAGTTTGCCAACCAGAATGGCCTCTTCAATGGCACCGAGCTTGATACCTTCAGCCCAGAGGACGCCATGACCCGCGCAATGCTCGTCACCGTCCTGTGGCGGCTCGACGGCAAGACCGCGCCGAAGAAGGCAAGCTCCTTCACCGACGTTCCCGCCAAGCAGTACTACGCTGAGGCGGTTGCATGGGCGGCGGAGAACAACATTGTCAACGGCATCGGCAACAACAAGTTCGATCCGGAGGGCGAGGTGACCCGTGAGCAGATCGCCGCCATCCTGTTCCGCTATGCGGAAAAGAAGGGCGTCGACACCGGCAAGCGCGCCAACCTGAACGCATTCCCGGATGCGAACAAGGTCAGCAGCTATGCGAAGGACGCGCTGGCATGGGCCAACGCTGAGGGTCTGATCAACGGCACGAAGGAAGGCAAGCAAATCTTCCTCGACCCGACCGGCAGCGCCACCCGCGCACAGGTTGCAACGATTCTTGCCCGCTACGCGCAGAATATCGTAGCCTGATCCCTCCGATAGCAATAAGGAAACCCGCAGGCAGCGCGGCTCTCCCGCGCTGCCTGCTATGAAACAAAGGAGAACAGAATGAAGAAACTATTCGCATGGCTGCTGCTGATCGCGATGATCCTCTCCATCCTGCCGACTGCCGTCTTTGCGGAGAAAACAGTCGAACCGGAGCAGGAGACTGTGGGTCAGCAGGTAGCAAGCGCCTTGATCGGTGCGCACGAGTCCACCGCCAAGGCGTTTGAGCAGAAAGAGGATGAAATTGACCCGGATCAGATCGTCCGCGCGATCGTGCTGCTGGACGAATCCGAGATTCCGGAGAGCGGCCGCCCGACCCGCGACGCGCAGAATCGGATGCGCAGAGCACAGGCGACGGTGCAGAAAAGAATCTCACAGCAGGTCATGGGCGGCGAGGCGCTGCAGGTGATGAACAGCTATGCTACGCTGACCAACGGCTTCTCCGCTGATGTGACCTACGCACAGCTCCAGGAGATCCGCGAGGTCGAGGGCGTTGAGGCTGCCTTCATTGCGCCGACCTTCGAGCTGGAGCCGGACATGACCACCAGCAACGGCATGATCGGCGGCGGCTACGCCAACAAGACCGGCTATAACGGAGAGGGAACCGTCGTCGCTATCCTCGACACCGGCGTTTACATGGCGCATGAGCTGTTCCAGGATGCGCCGAAGAACCCCCGTCTGACCCGCGACGACATTCAGAAGGCGCTGGACGAGAACGATATGAACTGCGAAAAAGATGCCCCCAACGCAGGCTCCTCCACGCTGTATCATAGTGAAAAAATTCCGTTCCAGTTTGACTACGGCGATCATGATGCCGACGGCAATCCCATCGACGGCGACTCCGGCCACGGCACGCACGTTGCAGGCACGGCGGCAGGCAACGACGGTGTGAAGGCGGGCTTCAGCGGCGTTGCACCCGAGGCGCAGATCCTTAACATGAAGGTCTTCAAGTCCTCCGGCGGCGCATCCTACGACGATATCGTCGCGGCGCTCGAGGACTGCATGGTCATCGGCGTTGACTCCGTCAATATGTCCCTCGGCTCGGACTGCGGCTTCATTGACTACGAATCGCAGGACGAATGGATCACCAACCTGATTAATGTCTTTGACCGCGTCGGCAAGAGCGGCATCTCCATGGCGGTCGCTGCCGGTAATGCCTACTCCGCGGCCTACAAGAACAACTACGGCGGCAAGGCGCTTGCCTCCAACCCGGACTACGGCAACGTTTCCGAGCCTTCGACCTATCATGAATCCCTGTCTGTCGCGGCCATCGAAAACGGCAGCATGGTTTCTCCGTACATCACCGTCGGCGAACGCGATATCGCGTATTATGACGGCTACGATGCCGATACGCAGGAGATTACGACCACCTGGGCGCTGCGCACCATTGCCAACAAGGGCAGCATGGAGTACGTCATGGTCGGTGGCTACGGCACGCCGGAGGACTTCGAGAAGGTAGACGTCAAGGGAAAGATTGCAGTCGTACAGCGCGGCGGCGGCCTGTATTATGAGGCAAAGGCAAACAACGCCGCGGCGGCCGGTGCGATCGCCATGATCGTTTACAACAACGAGCCGGGCATCATCTATATGTCCATCAGCGCGTGGAAAATCCCGATCGCGTTTATCTCCCAGCAGGACGGCGCTTACATTGCCAAGCAGGAGGACAAGCACCTGACCATCGGTGTTTCCGACAAGCTCGTGACCTCGCCGGTTGCCGGTATGTGCGACTTTACCTCGTGGGGCGCGACCTCCGAGCTGACGCTCAAGCCGGAAATCACCGCGCCCGGCGGCAACATCTATTCCTCTGTTCCCGGCAAGAGCTCTTATGAGCTGATGTCCGGCACGTCCATGGCCTCTCCGCACGTTGCGGGCGGTATGGCGATCGTTTCGCAGGCGGTCAAGGCGAAGAACCCCGATATGAACGCCACGGAGCGCAAGCATCTGATCGACACCCTGCTCATGAGCACGGCGAGCATCGTCTATGACGAGGACACGCCCGTTTCCCCGCGCCGTCAGGGCGCAGGCCTGATGGACATCAACGCGGCCGTCAAGACCGAGGGCTACATTACCGTTTCCGGTATGGACCGCCCGAAGATGGAGCTTGGCGACGACGTGGCCGAGACCGGCATGTATGAGCTGAAGTTCACGGTGCACAACACCGGCGACAGCACACTGTATTATAACGCCTCCTCGCTCGTTCTCACCGACGGCACGAAGGAGGACGAGGACGGCAACGTTCTCATGACCGAAAAGGACGTATTTCTGCCCAGCACCTTCACGACCAATGTGGAAAACAATCTGGTCGTCGTTCCGGCGCATGGCGAGAAGGAAGTCGTCCTCACCGTCACCCTTACCAATCCGAAGCAGGACCTTGCGAAGTTTGTCAACGGCGCGTTTGTCGAAGGCTGGGCCGTTCTGAAGGCTGCCAACGCCGACGGCTCGGAAAACGAGGACGGCATCGACCTGAGCGCCCCGTTCCTTGCCTTCTACGGCGACTGGACAAAGGCTCCGATCATCGACTCCGGCTTCTGGTGGGAGACCCTCGGCTCCGAGGAGGACACCACTGCGCAGACCTATAACAACGAGGCTCTGCTGGAGTCCATGGAAAAGACCATGTACACCTACCTTGGCCAGAACAACTACGACTACACCATCCCGTATCTGGCTGACCGCAACGCCATCTCCCCGAACACCGATGATTTCCTCGACTCCCTGACGTGGGTCTACACCGGTATGCTGCGTTCTGCGCGGACGCTGACCTATGAGATCAAGGGCGAGGACGGCACGGTCTACTATGAAAAGACCGTCGATTATGAGCCGAAGTCCATCTATGATTCCAGCGCCTATCAGGTCGCCCCTGCCGGCGCCTTCACCGACAACGGCGATGCAATCGACCCGTGGTACGGCACGGACAAGAACGGCTTTGAACTTCCGAATGATACCAAGGCGACGGTCACCATCTCGACCACGCCGATCTATAACAAGCATGCGTCCGCAAACCTCCGCGATTCGTGGTCGTTCCCCATCACGGTCGATACCGAGAAGCCTGAAGTTACCGATATCTCTATCCGTGAATCCGAGGGCCGCTACTACGCAACGATCACGCTCAAGGACAACCAGTACGTTGCCGCTGTCGTGCTGACCGACGCGAAGTACAGCAAGGTCTACAAGACCATCGGTGTCGGCGAGAATACTGCGGGCGCAACGACCGTCCTCAAGGACATCGATATCACCGGCTATGGCGAGGCAATCGGCCTGACGGTTCACGACTATGCAGGCAACACCTTCCAGGGCTATATCCGGGCGAAGAACAACACCGACGATTACGCCGAGGTGGAAGTCACCGACGATATGGTGCTCTATGCCGAGGACTTCCAGGGCAAGTGGCTGCCCGATGGCTGGACCGTCGAGTCCAAGAGCAACTCCGTCAAGGGCTGGCATCGCGACGAGGATTGGTTCGCGGGCGTCGAGGGCGACGAGATCGATCAGAACGAATGGCTCTACTCTCCGGCCTACGACCTCTCCGGCCAGAGCACGCCGACGCACATGATCTTTACCTTTAACGCCAGCTATACGTTCTGTGCCCAGTATCCGCATTATAACGTTGATGTCTACGTTTCCGCAGACAACGGCGCGAACTGGAAGTCCATCTGGAATCTGCGCGATTCCGGCCTGTTTGCCGACTGGACGAACACGCAGGCCAAGGTTGTTATTCCCGATGCCTATCAGGGCAAGGACAACGTCCGCTTCGCCTTCGTCTATACCTCCAGCAAGGGCGGCGCACAGTTTGGCTTCCGCGACATGAAGATCTATAAAGATCGCGCGGAGGACTACATTGCCGTCAACGCCGCAGCAGGCGAGAACGGCACCCTGTCCGCTACCGGCAGAGTCCTTGTCCGCAAGGGTACGTCCAAGACCTTCACCGCGATCCCGAACGAGGGCTATGAGGTCGCTTCCTTCGTCGTGGACGGCAAGGAGCTTGGATCCATCAACTACTACATCTTCGAAATGGTCGGCGTTGACCACAGCGTCAATGTGACCTTCCGCGAAGCAACCGGCAGCACCGGTCATACGGTCAATGTCGAAGCAACAGAGGGCGGCAGCGTTTCGCCGAGCGGCGTGCAGACCGTTCAGGACGGCGGCAGCCTCGCTCTGACGGCTACGCCGAACGGCGGCTACCGCTTCGCCTCCTACCGCGTCAACGGCCGCCGCGTCACCGAGACGGCGACCTACACGCTGGAAAACGTGAAGGAGAACTACTACGT
>CAKUNB010000090.1 GCA_934668285.1 uncultured Oscillospiraceae bacterium
TCGGCGTTGCGCCGGACGCACAGGTTCTTGTGATGAAGGTGTTCGGCAAGAATGGCGGCGCATATGCCGACGATTATATCGCGGCAATTGAGGACGCGATTGTTCTGGATTGTGACAGCGTGAACCTTTCGCTCGGCTCGGCCAGCGTCGGCTTCACGACCGCCGGCGATGCGTACTTTGACGGCGTGATGGATTCGCTGGATCAGACGGATATCGTCGTCAGCATTTCCGCTGGCAACTCCGGCAACTGGGCAGAGGAAACCCCGAACGGTCTGCTCTATGCCGAGGATGCGAATACCAACCGCGTCGGCTCTCCCGGCGCGTATGAGAACGCTCTGACGGTCGCCAGTGCGGACAATATCGGCAACACCTCGCAGTATTTCTCTGTCGGCGACGGTAACTACACCTACGTTGACGGCGCAGGCATGACGTTCAACGGTGGCACCGCGACCTGCAAGAGCAAGGCCTTTACGACCCTCGATACCTCTGCGGATCAGTCCGGCACGGAATACGACTTTGTGTTCATCGGCGATCCGACCGACCCGGACGATACCGTGAAATACGGCGGCAACAAGACTGATTTTACTGATGTTAAGGGCAAGATCGTCCTTGTCTCCCGCGGTAACGGAGTTGCCTTTACCGACAAGCAGATCAACGCGGATGCGGCCAAGGCTGCGGCAATCATTGTTTATAACAATGTGCCGGGCAACGACACCATCTACGCCGCCTGCACCAAGACCCTTCCGTTCATCACCATTCGTCAGGACCAGATGGAGTCCATTCTCGCTGCGTCCACGAAGAACGAAAGCGGTGTTTGGGGCGGCAAGATGACGGTCTATGGCAGCGGCGTCTATACCGATATGACCGCAACCGGCGGCAAGATCACCATGAGCGACTTCAGCTCCTGGGGCGTTCCCGGTAACCTGGCGCTCAAGCCTGAAATCACCGCGCCCGGCGGCAACATCTACTCCACCACGACGGACGGTACCTACAGCGTGATGAGCGGTACGTCCATGGCCGCGCCTTCCGTTGCCGGTATGGCGGCGGTGGTTGCGCAGTACATCGAGGAAACCGGTCTGGATGAATCGGCCGGTGTCTCGCCCCGGACGCTGGCGCAAAGCCTGCTGATGGGTACGGCGACACCGCTGGCCGACCCGGACGGCAGCGTGGAATATTCCCCGCGCAGACAGGGCGCAGGCCTTGCCAATGTGGAAGCGGCCGTGAACGCGGAGACCTACATCACCGTTGACGGTAACGACGACGGAAAGGTCAAGGCGGAATTCGGCGACGACCCCGCCCGCACCGGTACTTACAGCTTCTCGTTCCACGTGAACAACCTGACGGACAAGCCCGTTTCGTATCAGCTCGATGCCAGCGTGCTTGCGCCGGAGGTCGTTACGGATGAGGAAAGCGGAGATAAGCTCATCACCATGAGCGACGTGGCCCTTGGCGCGGACGTGGTGTTCACCACCGGCACGGCTAGCTATGACCTCAACGGCGACGGCAAGCTCGACGAAAACGACGTGCAGGCCGTCCTCGACCACGCAGGCGGTCTGGAAGCCCTGGCCGACGAGGCCCTCGCCGACCTCAACGGCGATGGCAGCGCGGACGAGATCGATGCCCAGATTCTGCTGGACATCCTCAACGGCGGCAGCTACGAGGGTAAGACCCTTGCCGACCTGCAGGGCAACGATACCGTTACCGTTCCTGCAAGCGGCAGCGTGCAGGTCAGCGTGACGCTGAGCCTGAACGCAGCGGGCAAGCAATACATGGAGGAGAACTTCGCCAACGGCAACTACGTCGAGGGCTATATCTACCTCAAGGCTGCGGCCGATGCTGAGGGCAAGGTCGCGGTGAGCCAGTCTATCCCGTTCCTCGCGTTCAGGGGCAGCTGGACCGACCCGTCCATGTTCGACACCAGCGTTTTCGCGGAGGATCAGTTCAATGAGAATCCGCACCACTATCTCGACTATGTCCGCCAGAACTATTACACGCTGAAAAAGGGAAGCAACGGCGCGACCTACCTTCTGGGCGTGAACGCCTACGCCAATGACAAGGCGTACATTGCCGATCGTACGGCGGTGCAGCCGGGCGACACGCTTATGACTGTGAACGTCAGCCTTATCCGCAACGCACAGGTTCTGAAGTACGTCATCCGCAACGCCGAAACCGGCGAAGAATACGTCACCAAGAGCTACGATTGGGAAAACGGCGCTTATTACTACTCCAACGGCGGCGTATGGCTCAGCACGGTCACGGCCAAGGGCATCAGCTGGCGCTTTACCGACAAGGAAGGCCAGCCCCTCCCGAACAACACCAAGCTCGAAATGGTCATGTCCGCCGTGCCGGAGTACTACACCGCTGATGCGGAAGGGAACTACACCGGCCTCGGCAAGGGCGCAACGTGGACGATGCCTGTCACCGTCGACAGCGAAGCGCCGACCGTGAAGCAGCTGTTCTTCTCCAGCGACCCCGCGGGGCAGAAGCTCGTCAACGTCTCCGCGCAGGATAACCAGTACATCGCGGCAATTCAGTTTGCCACCACCGACGGCAAGCTCATCGGCACGCTGTCTCCGAATCAGGAGACGGCCAACGAGGAGATCAATGTCTCCATCAACGCCGCCGCACTGAATGAGGACAAGGTTCTTGTGGCCATCGTGGACTACGCCGGCAACGCCAAGGCCTACGCACTGGAGCTGGGCATGGGCGACAGCGGCGAGGAACCCGAAGTCGAACTGAACGGCTTTTTCGCCTTCAACTGGAAGGAGCCGAGCGCGTGGAACCGCTTTGAGCCGAAAACGGCCAGCGAGCCGGAGGTCGTTGCGGAATCTGCCGACGTGCAGTACAGCGCCGCCGAGTATGTCAACGGCAACGTCTACGCCTGCTCCAGCAACGGCTATCTCTACGTCATGCAGCACGGCAAGTTTGAGCCGACGCTCATCTGCTATCTCGATGCTGTCCTGCTCGATATGGCCTACAACCCGGCCGACGAGCAGCTCTATGCACTGGCGATCCTGCCCGACGACGTGGAGAAGGTCAGACTGGTCACCGTCGATATGATGAACGGCAACCTTAGCGTGATCGGCACGATCACGAGCAATGAGATGCCCTCGGCTCCGAAGGGCAACGTCCCGCAGGTGCTGGCCATCAGCGACGACGGCACATTCTATGTCATCAACGCAAACACTTCCGTCCGGTCGACCTACCTCTACAGCTTCCAGCTGACCGAGGACGGTAAGATCGGCACGCTGACGAAGATCGGCAAGACCGGCTTCGGCGTGAAGAACGTCCAGTCCATGGCCTTTGACCATACTACCGGCGAGCTGTACTGGGCCGAATGCACGCAGAAGAACAAATACTCGCAGCCGACCTTCGAGCTGGTCAAGCTCGACCTGACGACCGGCACCGGCACCTCCGTTTCCAAGCTGCCGTTTGTAATGACTGGTCTGTACATCGTGCGCGGTCAGGGTGGCTCCGTCGGAACGACCTCGAAGCCCGAGCAGGTTCATCTGGCACCCAAGAGCCTGACACTCTACAGCGGCAACAAGACCTACCTGGAAGCCTCCGTTACCCCGTGGAACCTGACCGATCGCTCCATCGTCTGGACCTCGTCCAACGAGAAGGTCGCAACGGTTAATGCAAACGGCCTGGTCACAGCAGTTGCAAAGGGCACGGCGGTCATCACCGCCGCATCCAAGCTCGACGAAACCGTCAAGGCCGAATGCACCATCGAGGTCTTTGAAAACAGCACGACCCTGTCCGGCGTTGTCCACAACGCGGACGGTCAGGCCTTCTTCGCGGATATCGACGTTGACTCCGCGGCGTACAAGATCGTTTCCGACGCGGCAGAGCAGGACTACCTCTCCGTTGTCCAGACCGACGATATGCTGATGGCGGCGGGTGCGGACTCGCTGTACCGCATCGACCCGGCCAACGGCTATGCGGCCGAGAAGATCTGCTACACCGGCGACTTCTTCTACACCGATATGACCTACAGCCCCGATCTGGATATCGTCCTCGGCACCTACGGTACGAACCTGATTATTGTCGATCCGAATGAGGAAAACGGCGTCTACGGCGGCTGGAATCTCAAGAGCAGATACGGCCTCATCAGCGGCATTGCCTACGCAGGCCACGACAGCACGTATAACTACTTCTATCTGCTCAGCGAGTCGGGCACGATCTACCTGATCGGGATTCAAAAGACGGGCGACACCTACAGCTATGCCCAGTTCGATTCCATCAAGACCGATGAATCCCTTGCCATTAAGGGTCAGTATCAGTTCCAGTCTCTGTACTATGATATGGAAAGCGGCTGGCTGTACTGGGCGCGCTTCGACGGTGAAGGCTCCTCGTCGATCATTGCGATTGAGGAAGAAACCAAGCAGGTCGTCGTCCGCGGCACCTTTGACGAGCTTGCATGGCCGGTTGTCGGTCTGTACAGCTCCAAGGCGGGCGCACTGGATATCGACCGCACGGGCGACTTTGACCTTACCGTAGCCGCAGCGGCGGTAGAGAGCGAGCAGTTTACCACGAAGGCTGCCGCACTTCCCGAAGCAGGCTTCACGGTACCGGAGCGCTAAGCGCAGAATAGGAGGAAATCATGAAGCAACTGATGAAACGGGCGCTGTCCGTCCTGCTGGTTGTGTGCCTCCTGTGTTCCGTGCTTCCCTCTGCCCTCGCGGCAGAGGGCGGCGGGTTCACGGACGTTCCGAAGAGCCACTGGGCCTATGACGCCATCACACAGGCCGTTGATGCCGGATATTTCAAGGGCGTGAGCGGCACGGAATTTGACCCGGAAGGCACGCTGACCCGTGCCATGCTCGTTACCGTTCTGGCGCGTGCCGCCGGTGCGGATACGGAGCAGAACGCAAAAACCAGCTTTTCCGATGTTCCTGCCAACGCCTGGTACAGCGGCGCGGTCGCATGGGCGGAGCAGAACGGTGTCGTCAATGGCAACGGCGACGGCACGTTTGCACCCGACAATGCGGCGACCCGGCAGGAAACCGCAACGATCTTCCTGCGGCTGCTGAAGCTGCTGGACAAGACCCTTCCCGAGACGGAAGAGGCCAAGACCTTTACCGATGCTGCCGATATCGCCGACTGGGCGAGCGAGGCTGTCGCCGTGATGCAGAGGGCGGGCGTGCTGACCGGCTATCCGGATGGCAGCTTCCGTCCCGACACTGCGCTGACGCGTGCCGAGGCCGCGACACTGCTGTGCCGCTTTATGAAGGCGGTGCAGGACAATGTCGAGCCGACGGAGCCGCAGCCCACCGAACCGACCCCGACGGAACCCGAACCCACGGAACCGGCCCCGACCGAGCCGGAACCCACCGAACCGCAGCCCACGGAGCCGGCCGGCCCCATCCATGTGACCTTTGTTTCCCAGTACACGACCGCTTACGTTGACGGCAAGGCCGTTACGGAGCTGACGCTCGACAAGGGCATCAACTACGTCGAGTTCATCACCGTTTCTCAGACGGGCTACGAAGTCTACGAGGTCCAGGCCTCGAATGGCCGCGTGGCTACCAGCGGCACCAACCACATCGTGGCCGGTTTGACCGAGGATGTGACGATCACCCTCGTGGACGGCCTGATCCAGCATACCGTCACGTTCAACGCCGGCAACGGCACCGACCCCGTTCAGGTCAAGGTCCCGCACAGCAGCACGGTCGAAAAGCCGGCCGATCCCGTGAAAGAGGACGACACCTTCCTTGAATGGCACACCAGCACAGGCGAGGAGTGGGACTTCACCGCGCCCGTCGAGAGCGACCTGAGCCTGTTTGCCTACTGGCTGAACGAAACCTATGTCGGCGCGACGATCTATCTTGACGGCGTGAAGGGCAACGATGCCAACAACGGCCTAACGGAAGAAACGGCGGTGCGTACCTTCGCTGCGGCAGCTGCACTCGTTTCCCCGAAGGTCACGGATGGCGTGATCTGGGTCGTCCATACCGTTACTGTGGCTGACGAGCAGACTTGGGACCTCACCGGCCGCGACTGCGTGGTCAAGTGGGCGACGACCTGCACCGGCAGCATGGTCGTAGTGGACGGCGGCAGCCTGACGCTCTCCAACGTGACCCTCGACGGCAACCGCGACGCGTTCAAATCCGCCCCGTCCGGCAATGTGCTTACCGTCAACAACCACGGCAAGCTGACCATCAATGACGGTGCAGTCATCACGAATGGCTATGGCACTCAGGGCGGTGCGCTCTTCGTCGACGGTGCTGACGTTGTAATGAACGGCGGCAAGCTCGTAGACAACAAGGCAGGATACACCGGCGGCGCGATCTACATCCGTGGCATCTCTGCTGACAACGGTGCGTCCTTCACCATGAACGGCGGTGTGATCTCGGATAACTACAGTGGCGCTGCCGGTGCGGTGCTCAACGTTTCTCTTAGCTACCCCGTGGCGTTGAACCTGCTCGGCGGCACGATCGAAAACAACACGACCGAACAGGCAGCAGATATGGCTTGTGCCTTTTCTGCAACGGATGACAAAACGACGCTTGTCATCGGCGGTGTCAAGATTGCCGGAACTAAAACCAAGGACGGCGTGGCTGCGTCTGCCGTGCTGCTTGGTACGCACAATGGCAGCTTCGTTCCGACCGAAAAGACCGATCT
>CAKUNB010000091.1 GCA_934668285.1 uncultured Oscillospiraceae bacterium
TGACGGGTGTCTCGTCGGCAGTAGCGGGAGCGGTGATATCGGTCAGCTGCTTGTTGAGGATCTTCAGACCGTAGTTGAATTCGTGGTTACCAACGACCCACATATCGTAGCCGATGGTACGGAACGCCTTCATTGCGGGCTGCTGCTCTTCCAGCTTGTTGAATGCGTAGTAGTAGGTGAGGGGCGCGCCCTGAATCGTATCGCCGAGGTCGGCGACAAACAGGTTGTCCCCGTACGCAACCCGTTGGCTCTTGATGTAGGTTGCCAGACGGGTCAGGCCCTGAATGTGCGTGCCACTCTTAGTCTGATCGACGGTGTAATCGGTTGCGTAGATTTGTCCGTGCAGGTCAGAAGTCACTAAGAATGCAAAGTCGACCGTTTCGTCGGCTGCAAATACTGTCGGAAGCATCGACAGGATCATGCAGACCATTAACAAAGCGGCCAGGATGCGGGATAGCTTTTTCATGAGATACACTCCTTTTCGTTATGTTGAGCGGGGTCGTGCCCCGCTCTACGGATAGAGTATAACATAGGATTTTGCGATTGTACACCCCGCAGGAACAGATTCGTGACAATGGCCAATTTTAACCGTAATGCGTTGTGCACTTTATACAAAAACCGGAATCCGACCTTGTCGAATTCCGGTGAAATATCAAGTTCGGCGCAGAAAAATCTCGCCGCAGCGGCGGCAGACGAGCTTGGACTGTCCGCGTCCGGCGGGCACGGCCTGAATGGCCCTGCACGCGGGGCAGCGCACCATGCGCTTCTGCGGCCCGTAGCGCAGGCGGCGGCCGAACCGCTCCGAGCGCCGCCGCAGGAATCCCATAAACCGATGCTTCATTGCTCCTTCCGCGCCTCCCGAAGAATCCTCGCAAAGTAGAGAAGATATTTCACGAATGCCAGACAGATCGCTGCGACGATCAGGATCGAGTCGACCAGCACGAACGTCGGCGTCGGCTCGCGCCAGAGGATCAGCACGAACATGGAAAGATAGATGATCACGGTGCACAACTTGCCGTACCAGCCGGCGCTGTAGACGCTGCCGGTGCGCTTGATGGTGACAAGCGACAGCGCGCCGATGCTGCACTCCTTGACGATCAGCACGCCGACGACCCACCAAAAGCGCATCGGCATCAGACACAGCAGCACCGCGATCTGCGTCAGCTTGTCGGCGATGGGATCGATGGCCTTGCCGAAATCGGAGACGAGGTGGAACGTGCGGGCGATCCAGCCGTCGATCACGTCCGTCGCGCCGGAGAGCACCAGCATGGCAAAGGCCCAGATGACATGGTCGCTCTCGTGCAGATAGACGATCACCGGAATCAGCAGCAGCCGGAAAAAGCTGAGCATATTCGGCAGGGTAAAGATGCGGTCGGTATCCACATGCCGCGCCTGCTCCATCTGTTGACGTTCCTTCTCCTGCATAAACATCCCTCCGGTCTTAATATAGAAGCGCAGCGCTCCCTGCCTGTCATTGCGAGGCCGCACGCCTCCGGATTTGTCATTGCGAGGAGGGCGCAGCCCGACGTGGCAATCCGTTTTCCTTTCCCGCGCCCGCAGGCGCAGGTTGCGTGACGGCGTGCAGCAAACAGGACTGCCTGCACGAGATTGCCGCGGCCGCAAACGGCCTCGCAATGACATAAACGCTACTTTTTCTTAATTAGTATACGCACCGAACATCAACTGGGTATCAACTGGGGATGAAATTTTGTTAAAAAACGGATTAGCTTTTGCAACTCCCGCCCGGATGTGGTATACTTGACGGCGAAGGGGGCGATGCCATGTTCCGAATACTAATTGCGGAGGACGATGCCGAGCTGCGGCAGTTGTTTTGCCGCGTGCTGACGCGAAACGGCTTTACGGCCCTCGGCGCGGCCGACGGCGTGGAGGCGCTGGAACTGATGGCGCATGAATACGTCGATCTGATCGTGTCGGACATCATGATGCCCCGCATGGACGGCTACGCGCTGGTGCGGCAGCTCCGCGCGGAGGGCAATACCGTCCCCGTGCTGATGATCACCGCGCGCGACGGCTTTCAGGATCTGCAGTTCGGCTTCCTCTCCGGCGCGGACGACTATATGGTCAAGCCCATCAATGTCAACGAGCTGGTGCTGCGCATCAACGCGCTGCTCCGGCGGGCGCAGATGGTGGCGCAGCGGCGGCTGACGATCGGCTCGACGGTGCTCGACTACGACCGCTTCACCGTTTCGACTCCGGCGGGCGAAGCCGTCCTGCCGCAGAAGGAATTTTTGCTGCTGTATAAGCTGCTGTCCGCGCCGGCGCATATTTATACACGCCAGCAGCTCATGGACGACATCTGGGGCATGGACTCGGTCACCGAGGCGCGGACGGTGGATGTGCACATCAATCGCCTGCGCGACCGCTTCCGGACAAGCCCCGATTTTGAAATTCAGACGGTGCGCGGCATCGGCTACCGGGCGGTGAAACGCGATGGACTATAAGCTCTCGCCGCGCATGCGGCTGTATTTTTATTTAATTGTATCGATCATCGTGCTCATCACCTTCGGCGCGGTGGTCGCCGTGCTGCTGATTCTGCGGCGGACGGGTGATATGGCCTCGCCGGGCATTTTGTCGCTGGCCTCGCTGGTGCTGGTGTCGCTGGTGGCCAGCGGACTGATGAGCGTGTTCATCGGGCGGCGCATCCTCACGCCGATGCTCAAGCTCAGCAACGCCTCGAAGGAGGTTGCGCACGGGAATTTCAACGTTTCCGTCAGCGATTCGAGCAAGCTCGAGGAGGTGCAGACCACCTTCCGCAACTTTAACGCCATGGTGCAGGAGCTGAACGCCACCACCACGCTCAGCAACGACTTTATCGCCAACGTTTCGCACGAGTTCAAGACCCCGCTGACCGCCGTCGAGGGCTACGCCATGCTCCTGCAAGACAAGGAGCTGTCCGACGCCGAGCGGGAGGAATATCTGGATAAAATTCTATATAACACGCACCGCCTGTCCGCGCTGGTGGAAAACGTGCTGATCCTCTCCAAGCTGGAAAGCCGCCCGCTGCCTGAGCAGTACGCCGAGTTCCGCCTTGACGAGCAGCTGCGGCAGGCTGTCGTGATCCTCGAGCCGGAGTGGGCGAAGAAGGAGCTGCGCCTCGACGTGCAACTCGACGAGGTAACCATCCGCGGCTGTGAGAGCCTGCTGTCGCATGTCTGGACAAATCTTCTGACCAACGCGATCAAATTCAGTGCGCCGGGGCAGGAAATTTCGCTGCGGCTGCTGGAGCAGACGAACTGCGTCGTCGTGACCGTCGCCGACCACGGCTGCGGCATGGACGAGGAGACCTGCCGCCGCTGCTTTGAAAAATTCTATCAGGGCGATACCTCCCGCCGCGCCGACGGCAACGGGCTGGGGCTGGCCATGGTAAAGCGCATCATCGAGCTGTCCGACGGCGTGATCGAGGTCGACAGCGCCCCCCATCAGGGCAGCACCTTCCGCGTCGTCCTGCCGAAATAACCCCGTGCCGTCGGGCACACCGCCATTATTCACCATTCACGTCCCACAAACCGGAGGAACCTATGGAGCACATCATCACTCTGCTGGCTGAGGAGCTGAAGCTCAAGCCGCAGTATGTCGAAAACGTCGTTACCCTGCTCGACGAGGGCAACACCATCCCCTTTATCGCCCGCTACCGCAAGGAGCAGCACGGCGCAATGGACGACACCACCCTGCGCAATCTGGCCGACCGGCTGCAATACCTGCGCAATCTGGCCCAGCGCCGCGAGGAGATCCGCAAATCCATCGCCGCGCAGGAAAAGCTCACCGACGAGCTGTCTGCCGCCATCGATGCGGCCAAAACGCTCTCCGAGCTGGAAGACCTCTACCGTCCCTATAAGCCCAAGCGCCGCACCCGTGCGACCGTCGCCCGCGAGAAGGGCCTCGAGCCTTTGGCGCTGACGCTGCTCGCCCAGTCGCCGGAGCTGCCAGCGCCGGAGACGCTGGCGGAAGATTATGTAAACCAAGAACGCGGCGTCAACGACGCCTCCGAGGCGCTGGCAGGCGCTTCGGATATCATTGCGGAGATGATCTCCGACGATGCCGCCGTCCGCAAGACCCTGCGCGGCCTGATGCAGCGCTCATCCGTCGTCCGCTCGACCGTCGCCAAGGAGCAGGAGGAGGCCGGCGCGGTCTATCGGATGTATTTTGACTTCACTCAGCCCGTCAGCAAGGTGCAGGGCCACCAGATCCTCGCCCTGAACCGCGGCGAGCGCGAGGGCTTTTTGAAGGTTTCCATCGATACCGACCGCGAGCAGGCGCTCATCTGCCTGCGCCGCGCGGTGCTCAAGCCGGGCGGCGGGGCGGCGGCCTTTGTCCGCGCCGCCACCGAGGACGCGTACGACCGCCTGATCGCGCCGAGCATGGAGCGCGAGCTGCGCAATGCGCTGACCGATACGGCCAACGAGGGCGCGATCCACAATTTTGCCCTCAACCTGCGCCCGCTGCTGATGCAGCCACCGGTCAAGGGGCATGTCACGATGGGCCTCGACCCCGGCTACAGCCACGGCTGCAAGGTCGCGGTCATCGATGCCACGGGCAAGGTGCTCGACACCGCCGTGGTCTACCCCACCTTCTCCAAGGCCAAGCGCGAGGAGGCCATCGTCACGCTCGAGCGCCTCATCCGCAGGCACGGCGTAGAGCATATCGCCATCGGCAACGGCACGGCCTCGCGCGAAACCGAGGCCATGACCTGCGAGCTGATCGGCCGTGTCAAGGGCGTGTCGTATATGATCGTGTCCGAGGCGGGCGCGTCGGTCTATTCCGCCTCGCCGCTGGCGGCCGAGGAATTTCCGCAGTATGACGTGAACCTGCGCTCGGCGGTGTCCATCGCGCGGCGCTTGCAGGACCCGCTGGCCGAGCTGGTCAAGATCGACCCCAAGGCCATCGGCGTCGGGCAGTATCAGCACGATCTGCCGGAAAAGCGGCTGGACGAAACGCTCGGCGGCGTGGTCGAGGACTGCGTCAACGCCGTCGGCGTGGACCTGAACACGGCCTCGGCCTCGCTGCTGCGCCGCGTTTCCGGCCTGAACGCTGCAATTGCCAAGAATATTGTCACGTATCGAGAAGAAAACGGCGCGTTTACCGCCCGCAAGCAGGCGCTGAAGGTTCCGAAGCTCGGCGCGAAGGCATATGAGCAGGCGGCGGGCTTCCTGCGCGTGCCGGAGAGCAAGCTGGTCTTTGACCGGACGGGCGTACATCCGGAGTCCTACGCGGCGGCGCAGCAGCTGCTGACCCTCTGCGGCTACACCGAGGCGGACGTTGCGGCTGCCAATCTCGCGGAGCTTCCGAAGCGCCTCGATGCGTTCGGCGCGGAGAAGGCGGCGGAGGCCTGCGGCGTCGGCGTGCCGACCCTGCGGGATATCGCGAAAGAATTATGTAAACCCGGCAGAGACCCCCGCGACGAGCTGCCGCCTCCCATCCTGCGCACGGACGTGTTGGAGCTGAAGGACTTAAAGCCCGGCATGGTGCTCACCGGCACGGTGCGCAACGTGATCGATTTTGGCGTGTTTGTTGACATCGGCGTGCATCAGGACGGCCTCGTGCACATTTCGCGCGTCTGCAACCGCTTCATCAAGCATCCCTCCGAGGTCGTCAGCGTGGGCGATATCGTGAAGGTCGGCGTTTTGGAGGTCGACGAGAAGCGCAAGCGCATCAGCCTGACCATGCGCGACCTGCCGGAATAACAGCACATGGAGAGATATATGAAATTTCAAACGATTTTCCTCGATCTGGACGATACCATTCTGGACTTCGGTGCGGCCGAGCGCACCGCCATCAGCAGGACCTTTCGGGACATCGGCTTGGAGCCGACGGAGGCGCTTCTGGCGCGCTACCGCACGCTCAACGAGGCGCAGTGGGAGGCCTTCGAGCGCGGTGAGCTGACGCGGGAGCAGGTGCTGCTGCGGCGCTTTGAGCTGCTGTTCGCGGAGCTGGGCGTGCACTATGACGTAGAGGCCACGGAGGATCGCTACCGCGGCTATCTGGGGCAGGGACACTACTTTGTGGACGGCGCGCCGGAGCTGCTGGACTACCTTTCGCCGAAATACGACCTCTATCTGGCCTCCAACGGCGTGGCCGAGACGCAGTATTCCCGCCTCGAGAGCGCCGGTATTTCGCACTATTTCAAGGAGATCTTCATTTCCGAAACCACCGGACACCACAAGCCTGAGCGGGCGTATTTTGAATACTGCTTCGCGCGGATTCCGAATTTCGATCCGGCGCGGGCGCTGATCATCGGCGACAGCCTCACGAGCGACATCCGCGGCGGCCACAACGCAGGCATTCACACCTGCTGGTTCAACCCCCGCCGTAAGCCGCAGAATCCAGAAATCCCACCCGATTTCGAGATTCACCGCCTCGACGAGCTGAAGGAGATTCTCTGAGCGAAAAGAATTGCGATTTTTTCAAAATTTGTCTTGACTTTTTCACAAATCTGCATATAATTAAATATGCGTTTTGTGACGCCAACCGAATAGGGGATTTGTGTAACGGTAGCACACCGGACTCTGACTCCGTTTGCGGGGGTTCGAATC
>CAKUNB010000092.1 GCA_934668285.1 uncultured Oscillospiraceae bacterium
TTGCCCATGAAGTGATCCTCCAGCCCCGCCCGCAGCACCTGCCGTGCGTCGTAAAGATACTCCGGCCCGATGAAGCCGACGACCGTGTTGACGAGAAACGGCGCATAGCGCTTGGCAAAGCCGTAGCAGCGGGCCTCCATCGTCACCTGATCCGCGCCGTGGTGCGCCTCGCTGGAAAGCTCGGAGCCTTGGCCGGTTTCAAAGTACATGACGTTCGGCCCCTCCGCCGTGCCCTGTGTCAGGGCAAGCTGCCGCGCCTGCTCGACGAGCCTCCCGTCGAGGCCGAAGGCGGCGTTGCCCTTTTCCGAGCCTGCGATGGACTGGAAGATGAGGTCGGCGGGCGCACCGGCTTCGATGGCGCGCATCTGCGTTGTGATGTGCGCCAGTACGCAGGTTTGCGTCGGGATGGCGTGCTTGCGCTTGATTTCGTCAAAGCGCGTCAGGATTTTTTTCACGCTCTCGGCGGTGTCCCCGGCGGGGTTCAGACCGAGGACGGCATCGCCCGCGCCATAGCTCAGACCCTCGACGAGCGAGGCGGTGATGCCGTCGATGTCGTCCGTCGGGTGGTTCGGCTGGAGGCGGCATGAAAGCGTCCCCGGCAGGCCGATGGTCGTGTTGCAGTGGGCCGTGACGCGGATTTTCTTCGCCGCGAAGATGAGATCGAGGTTGCTCATGAGCTTGGCCACGCCCGCGATCATCTCCGCCGTCAGCCCGCGCGAGATACGGCGGATGTCCGCGCCGGTGGTCGTTTCGTCCAGCAGCCATTCGCGCAGCTGCGAAACCGTCCAGCCCTTGATTTCATCGTAAATGCGTTCGTTGAGGTCGTCCTGAATGATGCGTGTGACCTCGTCGGCTTCGTAGGGTACGACGGGGTTTTCCCGCAGGTCGTGCAGCGTCAGCTCGGCCAGCACGACCTTTGCCGCCACGCGCTCCTGCGCCGTCTCGGCCGCCACCCCGGCCAGCCGGTCGCCGGATTTTTCCTCGTTCGCCTTGGCCAGCACGTCCTTCACGTCCCGAAAGGCGTAGGTCTTTCCGAATAACAACGTTTTTAACTTCAAAGAATCAGCTCCTTTGCATGGTGCGGGAATGTAGGTTTTTGCGACGCGCGGGTGGGCTACGACGATTTTGCTCGTAGGGCGGGCTGCCCCCAGCCCGCCGGTGCAGGCAGTGTCGATTTAGTGAATAGTGAACAGTGAATAGTGAATAGTGAATAATTGTGGTGTGCCTTCGGCACGGATTAAAAGCCGCTGCGGCGGGGACGGGGGACTCCTTCAGTCAGCCTTCGGCTGACAGCTCCCTCAGAGAGGGAGCCAAGGCGCTGCGGCGCGGGGTTAGAGGACGAGCGTTTTGATGACGACGGGCAGGGCCTGACCGTTTGCGACGGGGGCGCCGATGTCGAGGTATGCGCCGTCGCGGAGCGACACGCCGTCGAGGCAGACGAGGCCGGTGCCGGGCAGGAGCGTGCCGAGCGCCTGTCCCAGCGCCTTGCCCATGTCGCTGTGCACGGCGATGACGTAGGGCGGCGCGGCGCTTTGCAGCCCCAGCGCGATGCCGTCGGCAAGGCGGCACAGCTCAGAAAAGCGCGGGCTTTGCCGTCCCTCCAGCGCGAGCACGCTTTTCTCGCCGTCGGGGCAGACGATGGCGGCCTTTTGACGGATGCGGCGGGCCAGCTCCTCCGGCTCCAATGCCTCATCCTCCCGCGTCAACGCCGCGACGGGGAGATTTTTCATCGGGAATTGCACGCCGTCGTAGAAGATCGTGCTGCCGGAGAGCGTCGTGGCGTGGCTGCCCGCGCCGATGACGGTGGCGCGGATGGTCTCCTGCGCCCGCAGGAACGCCCCGGCGCAGAGCCTTGAGCGATAGATCGCGCGGCCGAGCAGCACGCCAAGGTCGCCGTAGCGAAACGGCGGCTGCGCATCAGGCGAAATGAGGTCGGCCACGCCGCCGGAAAACGACAGCAGCGGCGGCCTTGACAGCGTGACGTTCTTATCGGTGATAAACTGCTCTAATAGCCCGCTCGGCGGACGCAGACCGACGGCCTCCTCCAAAACCTCGGCCAGCAGCTGCGCAACCGGCTCGAGCAGCGCCTCGGTCACGCGCTGGCCGACAGTGAGGTCAAAAAACGGCCGCAGAACCGGCGAAAGATAGGTCAAAAAGCCCGCCTCGTCCACCTTGACCAGCCGCCCGCCGACATTGAGGCAGCCGGTGTCGCGCAGATCGCCGTTTTCAAACAGCGCGAGGTTTGTCGTGCCGCCGCCAATGTCGAGATTCAGCACCGCGCAGCCGTGCGTTTTGGAATAGTGCTCCGCGCCTGCGCCCTTGCCCGCGAGCACGCTCTCCAGCGCAGGCCCCGCCGTCGCGACGACAAAATCGCCCGCAAAGTCAGCCAATGCGTCGAGGACCTGCCGCGCGTTTTCCTTCCGCGCCGTTTCACCGGTGATGATGACCGCGCCGGTCTGAATGTCGCTTTTCTGATAGCCGGAGGCCTGATACTCCGCCTCTACGATCTCCCGCACGCCCTGCGTGTCGATCTCCGTGTCGGACAGCAGGGGAGTGAAGTGAATCCGGCTGCGGAACAAAACCTCCTTCTGTGCGATCTCGAAGCTCGGCACGCTGAAGGACGAGCGCGTATTTTGCAGCGTCAGCCGCGAGATGACCAGCTGCGTCGTGGTCGTGCCGATGTCAATGCCGACGGAAAGAAGCGTTTCCATGGTGGCCTCCAGAACAGAGAATTTGTCAGGCTGCGCGGGCTGAACGTTTACCGCGCAGGGGCGCGTGGCGGGGTCAGAGGGCTTGCGTTAATAGGGTACGATAGTCTGCGGGGGCTGCGGCAACAGGGTTGGCGGCGGAGCAGGGGTCGTTGGCGGCGGCGGTGGCGATGGCTTCGGCCTTGGAAAGGATGGTTTCGCGGGTCAGGCCTGCCTCCGTCAACGTGGAGGGGAGGCCGAGCTGGCGGCGGAGACGCTTGACGGCAAAGCCGAGCGCGTTCTGCCCGCTCAGGCCGCAGAGCGCGGCGAGGCGGCGATAGCCATCCTGACTGCCGTTGAATTGCAGCACGTGCGGCAGGAGAATGCCGTTGATGCGCCCGTGCGGCAGGTGGAACGCGCCGCCGATCGCGTGCGACAGCGCGTGGCAAGCGCCCAGCCCCGCGTTATCGAAGGCGATGCCCGCCATCGTCGCTGCGCAGTGCAGCTCTCCCCGAACGCCGCGCTCGCCGCGATAGGACGCCGGAAGCAGCGCCAGCGCCGTGCGGAAGGCGCAGCCTGCCAGCGCGTCGGAAAACGGCGTGGCGTTTTTTGCCACGACGGCCTCCAGACAGTGCGCCAGCACGTCCATGCCTGCGTCGGCGATCAAGCCGGCGGGCAGCTTGTCCAGCAGCGTGGCATCCAGAATTGCCAGCGCCGGCCGCAGCGCTCCGTCGACCAGCGGATGCTTCACGCCGTCGTGGGTCAGGATGGCGAAGGCTGTGACCTCCGAGCCGGTGCCGGAGGAGGTCGGAATGGCGATCAGGCGCGGCTTTGCCTGCGCCATGGCCAGCATACCCTTGGCGCAGTCGATGGCACTGCCGCCGCCGAGGGCGATCAGCGCGTCCGGCTTGAGCGCGTCCAGCCGCCGCACGCCCTCGGCAATCAGCGTCAGCGGCGGGTCGGGCTGCACCTGATCGAAGATTTCGCACTGCGCGCCGCCGCAGAGGGAGCGGATACGCTCCGCCGTGCCGTTTTCGGCAAAAAACCGGTCGGTGACGAGCAGGATTTTTGCCGTGCCGAGCGTTTGCAGCGCGGCAAGCGCGTTTTCGCCGCAGCAGATGCGGGTGGAAAGCTCAAAATACAAGCAGATCGCCTCTTTTCGGTCGTAGTATTTCCCAATTCTGCCGGAAAATGTGGCAGCAGAGAAAAAAGTTTTCGCCGGACGGTTGACAGAAGCGCCGAAGTATGAAAAAATAAGAGAAAAGCTTTCGAAAAAAGGAGCGCAACCATGGCTGATACAATCAAGATCGAATGCCCGAATTGCAGAAAGGCGCTGGAAATCCCGCAGGGGCTGGAGGAATTTTCCTGCATGTACTGCGGCGAGCGGATGAAGTTGGCCGAGCTGCTGCGGCCGACGGAGGAGCAGACGGAGGCGGAGGCCTATCTGCGTGAGCACCTGCCGGAAACGGTAACGCGCTACCCGAACCATTTCCAGAAAATCACGAAAAAAGAATTCCCGCCGGCCTTTGAGGCCTATGAGCGGGAGAACGGTGACGTTGTGCGCTATCTCGATGCGGCGGCCCAGCCCGGCTCGGGCGCAATGCCGCGCATCTGCACTGAGATGCTCGACGGCCTCGAGCGCCACATGGCGGCCGACAAGCGCTGGGAGACGAAGATGCGCCGCTCGCAGGTGCTGTTTGAGACGAAGGTGGTGCTGGCGATCTTCCTGTGCCCGCTGGTGCGGAAGCTGAAGCTGGAAAGCGCGGAGGACTTCTGCGCGGAGCTGCACAAGCAGTGGATGGAGCGCTACCCGAAGGAGGTGTGGTACCCCGGCGACTACGACACGCTGGTTGCGGGCTTCAAAAAGCGCAAGTGGTGCTTTATTACGACCGCGACGTGCCGGCATGAGGGCAAGCCCGATGATTGCGCCGAGCTGACGGCCTTCCGCACCTTCCGCGACGGCTGGCTGGCCGAGCGCGAGGGCGGGCAGGAGCTGATCGACCTGTATTACGACATTGCGCCGGGCATCGTCGCGTGCATCGACTACTGCGACGCGCCGGAGGAGCGCTATGCGGAGATTCGCCGCGGCTGGCTGGAGCCGTGCTATCAGGCGCTGCGCGAAAACCGCCCCGAGGATTGCCGCGCGATCTATACGGACATGGTGCGCTCCCTGCGCGAGCGCTACGAACAATAAAAGAAGCAGCCGCGACCCGAAGCAAAGGGCCGCGGCTGTTTTTGCCTCAGATGACGAACATCGTTCGTAGGGCGGGCTGCCCTCAGCCCGCCATGTGCAGGCAGTTTCGGCTTTGGTGCAGACCATCCCCCAACTGGCACCTGCGGGGTGCGGGGTTTGGTGTTTTTCACAAGGGGATTTGCTTT
This sequence comes from uncultured Oscillospiraceae bacterium, assembly GCA_934668285.1. Classification (GTDB taxonomy): domain Bacteria; phylum Bacillota; class Clostridia; order Oscillospirales; family Oscillospiraceae; genus JAZOXB01. The sequence goes on from CAKUNB010000092.1 coordinate 5,067, forward strand.
AAAGTATTAAAATTTTTATGAAAAAACTACGCCGGAAGGCTGGACAAAATTGGCGCTTCCTGATAGAATAAAAATTAAGTATCGGTGGAAAGTTTTGCAAAAAAATGCATTTTTTGCGGGCTGCTTCGCGGGTGCAATATTACGAATGAAAGGGAGTAGAAACAATGAGAAAGTTCAAGAGTGTTCTTGCGCTGCTTCTCGCGCTGGTTCTGGTGCTGGGCTGTGTCGGCACGGCGTTTGCCGCGAAGACGCCGGTGTCCGAGCTGGAAGGCGCGAGCAAGGGCGACGCTGCTGAGGCCAAGGGCTTTAAGAGCGTCGAGTTCAGCAAGAATCTCAACAAGTATAACGACGACGACGTAGTTCGCGCGATCGTTGTGCTGAAGGATGTCCCGACGGCGGCGGTGGCCAAGCGCGGCGCGGCCAACGAGGCCAGCGCCCGTGCGCAGGTCAAGGCCAGCCAGAACAAGGTCCGCAAGGCCATGCGCGGCATTGACTACGAGGTGCAGTACACCTACGATACGCTGCTCAACGGCTTCAGCTGCGACGTCGCCTACGGCGATCTGGACAAGATTGCCTCCATCGACGGCGTTGACGCGGTTTATATCGCGAACCACTACGATGAGCCTGTGCTGGAGAAGGGCAGGGAGACCAGAACTGTCGGCTCGGCCATCATGACCGGCGCTAATGACGCAGCCTCTCATTATCATGTGGATGGCAGCGGCATTGTGGTCGCCGTGCTCGATACCGGTCTGAACACCACGCACGAGGCGTTCCAGGATGCCGACGAGAGCTGCAAGGACACCGGCCGCCTGACCGCGGCGGATGCTGCGCTGGCGGCTGCGCCCGGCAAGTATGTCAACGCGAAGATTCCGTTTGCGTATGACTACGCCGAAAAGGACAAGGACGTGACCGACCACAACGGCCACGGCACGCACGTTTCCGGCATCATTGCGGGCAACGCCTACAATACAGAGGAAGGCACTTGGACGTTCTTCGGTGCGGCTCCTGCGGCACAGATCGTCTCCATGAAGATCTTCCAAGATGCCGGGGGCGGCACCTCGAGCGATATCTACTTCTACGCGCTGGAGGATGCGTACCGTCTGGGCGTTGACGTGGTCAACCTGTCCATCGGCGCGCAGAACGGCTTTACTTACGATTCCAGCCTCGAAACCGAGGTCTTCGGCAACATCTACAAGCGCCTCTCCGCGGCTGGTATCGTCCTGTCCGTGGCGGCGGGCAACGAGTACTCCATGGCGCAGAACTCCACCGCTGGCTACATCGGACCGGAGTATCAGGACTACGGCACGGTTGCCTCTCCGTCCACCTACATCGGCAGCACCTCCGTTGCTTCGGTGGAGAACTTCTGCTATCCCGCGTATACGATCTCCGTCGGCGGTGAGAGCTTTGAGTACACC
>CAKUNB010000093.1 GCA_934668285.1 uncultured Oscillospiraceae bacterium
GAGCTTTGGTAAGCAAATAGAATTCTTACAAGGTAGTTATAGTGAAGAGATTACTTGAAATACGAAAGGGTGTTTTTTATGACTATCAGACATGATCGTTCTTATCTGCCGGCTGACATTGATTGGCTGATTGAAAACGGATATGCCGAAGAGGATCTTCATAGCCTGCGTTTTCAGATTAGCGTTGCCGATATGAGCGTTGAAGATGCTAATGCTTTCATGCACGGCGTTATGGACGCTATTGCAAAGAAGTTTGTTTGTTTCCAGTATGATAAGGAGCTGGAAAAGAAATATCGCTTTGACAGCACCGATTGGGACTTGTTCTTTTGGTGCAATTCTCTCTATATGACGCGGCGTATCCATTCTGATGACGATAGAGACCTTACTTACTTTACGCTTACATTTAACAAGTGTCATACGTCGAAGAAACGGGCTGAGATTTGCAGCGGCGTTCTTGCTCTGATGATAAAGCGCTTTATGGACTGTGACGCGCTGGATATTGTAGTCCAGTTTGCCGTTGCATGGAATAAGGACAAGCTGGAATCCGACGCAAAGACCATCGCAGAAAAGCTTGATGGAAAGCGACTGACTTATAACGGATTTGACGGACGGATTGTGCAGCGTGACGGAAAGGCGTACTTCATGAAGAAGTATGCGAAAAACATCGGATATTCGATTGATGCGGTCGATCTGGTTCGATTTGCGAAAAAGAATGGAGGTCTGGAATGAGATATTTTAGTACGCAGCGCCCGCTTACTCCTGGCGCTTTTCCAAAGCCATCCGATAACAGGGTGATTGCGGTTGAAAACTTCGACACATACGATGGGCGGATGTTTTGTCCTGCGGTCAGTCGGCTGGCGTATGGATATGTTGACTATGAAAAACCTCTGACGGCAGAACAGTCATCCGATTACGAGCTGATTCCGCAGAAGTTCCCGCAGTATGTCAAAACATACGATGGATATATCGGTGTTCTGATTGGTTTGGAATACGGAGAATTCCCAATCTATCGTTTCCCAGGCGGCGAGCGGGTTGCAGATCAGTACGAGATTGAGACTGGCAGTAATGCCCGCTCCGATCTTGAATGAAAACATAGGAGGTATGAACATTGGCTGTACTGTGTTTTGTTTTTCTGGTAGTCAAGCTGACTTATGATGGTTGTAAAACGGCGTATGCAAAATGGTACGCGGAAAACTGTAACCCGTACCGAGCATATCGTCAGGCAGTGAATGAGAACAGATGATGGAGGTCATATATGAGCTTACTTGACAAGTTTAACAGTATTGAGGTAAAGGCGGATACTCGTATTTCGGAGCGTGATCGTGAGTTTTGCATGGCCTATCATGAGGCTTATGTCAATGGTCGTGTTGCATTGAAGTCCTTGCGTCAGTCAGTTGAGGAATATTTGAATGAGCAGCAGTCGATCATCTCTCGCGTTGTCCCAAAAGATGAGATGTACGATAGGTCGTTTTTCCTTGGGGACAGCGTACATGTCCATGATATCACAAGCCGTTTGCGTAACGCACACCATGTTCTCATTAGCGCCCTTGTTTCCTACTTTGAGAGAACATATAAGGTTTCGTTGGAGGCAAGCAAAATTGAAGAAGTCCTTCTTCCAAAAGAGCCAGATCGCTATTCGTCGCCCAGCAGTGCTGAATACAAAGAATATTATGATGCGGTGGAAAACACGGAATTGAAGTACGAAGACATTCTCGACCAAATTTTCATTCAGCTTGGCGGTTTCTCGTTCCAGGAAAAGGCACTGAACGAGCTGAAGCAGAAAGCTCACGATGCTGCATGGAACAGATATTACGGGAACAAGTGTTATGAACAGAAAAAGGCTGTCATTTCCTTTGCTCACTATGCTTGCAGCTTTGATAGCTGGCATGAAGAGTATTATCACGGCGAGCATGAGATTCAGCTTACTGACGGAATGAAAAATGTCATTCGCGCCCTTGCATATTTTGAGTGCGGCACTGCGGACAACATTCCTTGGACGCTCAATACTCTGCTTGGATACCAGTGGAGAACTTACAACACGGAAATGCAGCTTGGCTTGGAAAAGCTGAAGAGTATCAAGTGTTTCAAAAACGGTCGCGTGGATGTTCGCTTTACCAGCGAGGCATTCGCCCGTGAGTTTGCAGAGATGTTTCTTGGAAATGAACTTTAATGGAGGTGCGTTATGACAAAGCAAGAACGGCTTATTGTATCGGCTTATACCGGTGTGTTGATGTGTGACTTTTCGGAGTTTCAGATTTATGTGGAACAGCTTTTACAGCGACCGGTTTTCACACATGAGCTTGCAATGGCAGATGTGTGGCAAGAGATCAAGGAAAAATCTAAACCGGCGTTTCTGGCGCTATGTCAGGATGAATAGGAAGCATATATGGGAAAGTGCATTACAAGTTGTGGGAAGGACAAAGCTCATTGCTGTACAGATGATTGTTTTCTCCGTGTTGCAGAAGGTAGCCGCCTGAGAGATTTGAAGTACAACAATATTGCGTGTTTCTGTAGCGGATTGTCCGTCTATGATGACGGAAAAGAGGTTGCCTGCGGTTTTATCGGAGAGGTTCTTCGTTCCGTTGCACATCTGGCGGATCGTGAGATTGAGAGCTGCAACACATTTTTCGATATGTTTGTGATTCGTCTTAAAAAGAAGTAAGCAAATCAATATACCAGTTGGTAGTTATAGTGTATTGGAGGTGTAGCATGAAATACAAATATTTAGGTCAGTCGATTCCGCAAGATAGCCGTCGTGAATTAAATAATAAGATCCTTTATCTTGTAGATAACGATTTGGCTGAGTCTTCTGGTATTACCTGCGAGGATATCTATAACGCTTACACTGGTGATGGTGGATTGCACGGTCTGCACTATTCTGATTACAACAGCTATTCCGAATACTCCAGCGCAAAGAAAGAAATTGAAAACGGTCAATTTTTCACACCGGATAGCGTATGCAAGTTTATCATGGATTGTCTCTCGTTGAGCAATCAGGATGTCTTTGCAGATCTGACATGTGGGATGGGCAATTTTTTCAATTACGCGCCGATGGAGACAAACGCTTATGGTTGCGAATTGGATGCGAAAGCTTATAAGGTTGCACATTATCTATATCCAAAAGCAAATTTGACCTGTGGAGATATTCGCAGTTATGAACCTGGTATCAAGCTGGACTATGTTGTTGGGAATCCGCCTTTCAATCTTCGTTGGTGGGTGGATGGCGCACAGATTCTTTCTCAGCTTTACTATTGCCAGAAAGCCGCAGCTTTGCTAAAGCCTATGGGCATTATGGCGCTTGTTGTGCCGAAATCATTTCTGGCAGATGATTTTAGTGACGGCGGATTGGTTAAGGAGATGGAAAAGCATTTTAGTTTCCTTGGTCAGTTTATGCTTCGCGCAGATACCTTTGCATCAACGGGCGTTGCCGATTATGAGACAAAGGTACAGTTTTGGCAGCGAAATAGCGATATGGATAGCTGGAAACGGAATCCATACTCCACAGAGATGACGATGCAAGTGGATTGTATGAACGCAGCTATGGTCAGAAAAGTTCGTGAACAGATCGTAGCGGATGCTCAGGCAGTATTCGTGAAAAATCGTTCGCATATTTTACTGGAACTCGCAAGAGATCACGATTCATCTGCTGAGTTTTTGTACAAAGTGAAGAAATACCTATATACAATTAAAACGCACCCAAATCTCAAAGAAAAATACACGAAATGCTGTGAATATCTTAACCGTTATTATACGGAGAAGCAGCCTGAAAGTATGTCTTATGAAGAGTGGTGTCGCGTCCGCTTGACGGAGGCAAAAGTATTAGCTTATTTGCGGAATGTTGTAAAGCATCAGCATCCCGCTCAGTACGAAGATAAGATTTGTCTTGTAAAGCGGGACTATGATCTTGTGTATAAGGCATATAGCCCCAAAATGGCGCGTCAATTATCGGATGAGATGAAAACGCCTACTCCGATTTATGATATTGCCATCAGCGAAGAAGATACGGAGCGGTATGGAAGATACGCTCGGCTTTTGCGTCGTAAACAGCACGAATACAGTGTTGAACAGCAAAAGTTTTCTGAAATGATTGAAGATGCTGACATTAAGTCGTGGCTGGATGGTTTTGTTCTGCATGACGAAGAAAATGAAGAAGATATTATGCTGAACGATTTGCAAAAACACGACATCAATCTTGTTCTACAAAAGCGATATGCTCTTTTGCAGTGGGAACAGGGCTGCGGTAAGACACTTGCCGGTATTGCTATCGGTCGTTATAGGATGGAACAGCAGAATGCGTTTTGCACATTTGTTGTCTCTTCTGCAATCTCGATCAAGAACACCTGGGATGTCATGCTCCCTAATTTCGGAGTCAGATATGTCATGGTGAACAAACTCGTTGATCTTGACAAGGTGCAGCGTGGAGATTTTGTCCTTATTACACTGAACAAGCTTGGCAAATATCGTAAGCAAGTAAAGCGCTGGGTAAGGATTCATAATCAAAATATCGCACTTTGCTTTGATGAGAGCGACGAGATGACGAATCCATCCAGTTTACGCACAAAGTCTGTGCTGGACTGCTTTCGTCGCTGCCGTTTTAAGCTGGAGATGACCGGTACAAGTACGCGGAATAATATCAGCGAGTTTGCGCCACAATTGGAATTGGCCTATAACAATTCGTTCAACATGATTTCCTGGTGTGATACGATTTATCATTATGATCGAGCCAGCAAGAAAGACGGCGTTGAAGAAGGTCTCCATGTATACGGGAATCCGTATTATGGACAGCCCATCCCCGCATATCACAAGGGGTATAACCTTTTTGCAGATTCTCATCTTCCGGAAAAGATCACGGTCTTTGGCGTTGGACAGAGAACGCAGGATATTTATAATGCGGACGAACTGGATAACATTCTTTCCAGATTTGTGATTACACGGACGTTGGAAGAAATCTCAGGCAGAGATATCAAGCGTATCCACCAAGTCCCTGTTCGTTTTACGGAAAGCGAACGCGCAGTCTATACCAAAGCGATTGAAGAGTTTCATGTCATGCGCGGCAATTATTTTGCTTCGACCGGAAATTCTCGCAAGGATTCCATGATGCGGCTTATTCAGCAAATTACGTTATTGCTCAGAATCAGCGCAGCCCCTAATACAATTCGTGAGTATGACGGAGGTTTGCCGACGAAAATTGCAAAAGTGATTGAGATGCTACAGAGCATGAGCGGTGAGATCGTAGCCATCGGTGTACGGCACAAGGTTGTTGTTGATGCTTATGCAAAGGCAATTCGAGAGATCATGCCAGACAGACCTTTGTTTGTCGTTACTGGATCTACTACCACACTTGCAAAGCGTAGAGCATTGCGTAAGACCTTAAAAGAAAGCAAGAATGGAATCTTACTTTGTACGCAGCAAAGCTTGCCAAGTTCTGTGAGCTTTGAATATGTGGATAAGGTAATAATTCCGGAGCTGCACTACAACAACTCTCGGATGAGCCAGTTTTATATGCGCTTTATTCGTTTTACTTCTGAGCGGATGAAAGATATCTATTTTGTTACCTATCTTGGAAGCATTGAGTCGAACCAAATGCAGATGGTGCTTGCCAAGGAAAAGATCAATATGTTCATGCGAGGAAAAGATACTGACTTGGATGAAATCTATAATCGGTTTGGTGTGGACTATAATCTGCTGTCTGCTTTGATGTCACGCGAGATGGATGAGAACGGGAAGTTCCATATCCGGTGGGGAGAACAAGAAATTGCATAATGCGGTAAGCAAACGCAATATCTTGTGGGTAAATATATCAGAGGACACAAAAAGTCTTTTATCTTAGCAAAGGAGTTAGCAAATCAATATTGGAGGTGTCATATGGGCTACTCTTTCATCCATCGCGGAGGGCATATTGAAGTTGTTGACGCTATGGGACGATTTGTTTTGTCGGCAGATACAATAGCGGAAGCGCATAAGGAGTTGGCAAAAGAGCTGGAAGCGTCAAGAAAGATCGAATAAAATAAGCCTCCCCAAAACGGGGAGGCGGAAAGAGAGCATATATGGAAGAGACTTTCGTAAGAATGTGCAAGGTAAATGGTGTAACGCAGCGATTGAAAGATTTCTGGACGGTTTCTGTGAAGGATGGAAAATATGTGATATCAGCCAATGGGCAACCGATTTGTCGTGGCACTGTTCAACTCGGACAGACATGCGAAGCTATACTTCGTGAATGTTGCGGCGTAGTGTTCAGTAGGGTTAGTTAGCAATTCTCTTCTGAAGATATACACGGCGCATGTCATTCTCCCAGGCGGTTTTTCTGTGATATCTTGTCCATTTCACATATTCAGACCAGCGGTGTTCAGATGCTTCTTTGGATAGGCCAAATACGCGCTTGATATCTGATGGAGATTCAATTCTGAGTATCTCATACAGCGGCATAGGGCAAAGTAATGTGGCGGCAAATTGATCTGCCTCCG